>NZ_JBYSXG010000012.1:0-96553 GCF_058782005.1 Sphingomonas sp. FW306-1B-B10E | reverse complement strand
CACCCCAACCCCTCCCCTGAAGGGGAGGGGCTTTCGGGTTGCCACATGCCCAGCGCCGCTTCGCTCGGGCGCTGGACGCTGCGGTGGCCGGCCTCGTCGAGCGCGCGGCGGAGGCCGCTGACGATCATGCCGCGGACCAAAGCCGGATCGCGGAAGCGGACTTCGGTCTTGGCGGGGTGGACGTTGACGTCGACCTGGTCGGGCGGGATCTCGAGGAACAAGGCGACGACCGGGTGGCGGTCGCGCGCGAGCATCTCGGCAAAGGCGCCGCGCACCGCGCCGACGAGCAATCGGTCCTTCACCGGGCGCCCGTTGACGAACAGATATTGGTGGTCGGCGACGCCGCGGTTGAAGGTCGGCAGCCCGGCGACGCCGCCAAGCACCAGGCTCTCGCGATGGAAGTCGATCGCGACGCTGTTGCCAGCCAAGTCGCGGTCGGTGAGCGCGGCGACGCGCTCGGGCCGGCTCTCGCCGCCCTGCACCGACAGCACCTTGCGGCCGTCATGCTCGACCGAGAAGGCGATGTCGGGCCGCGCCATTGCGAGCCGCTTCACCACATCCATGCTCGCGCCATATTCGGCGCGCGCCGAGCGCAGGAACTTGCGCCGCGCCGGCACGCGGGCGAAGAGTTGCTCGACGCGGACGCGCGTTCCTGGCGGTAGTGCGGCAGGGCCTTCCGCGACCAGCTCGCCATTGTCGACGGTGCGCGACCAGCCGTCGGCGCCGCGCACCCGGCTCTCGATCGTCAGCCGCGCGACGCTGGCGATCGAGGGCAACGCCTCGCCGCGAAAACCCAGCGTCTCGACGGCTTCGATCGCATCGTCGGGCAGCTTCGAGGTTGCGTGGCGCTCAAGTGCGAGCGCCATGTCGGCGGGCGCCATCCCGCAGCCGTCGTCGATAACCTCGATCAAGTCGGTGCCGCCGGCGGCGAGGCGGACCGCGATCCGGGCGGCGCCCGCGTCGATCGCGTTTTCCACCAGTTCTTTCAGCGCGCTGGCAGGGCGTTCGACCACTTCTCCGGCGGCAATCCGGTTGACAAGATGCTCGGGGAGACGGCGTATTGACATGGCAGTCCGTCTAGCCCAACGGGCGGCATCCCGCGACCCACAAGCGCATGCACCGAGACGGATTTCGCAGTCCGCACCGGAAGGGTCCGGACTAAAATCTGGTGCGAACAGCCGGCGGCGGGCGCCCGATCGGCAGGACGGAACAACGAATGGCCTTTTCCCGCTTTTTCAAATTCATGTCCCACGACATGGCGATCGATCTCGGCACTGCGAACACCGTCGTCTATCTTCGTGGGCGCGGCGTCGTCCTCAATGAGCCGTCGGTGGTGGCGGTCGAGACGCTCAACGGCGTCAAGCGGGTCAAGGCCGTCGGCGACGACGCCAAGCTGATGATGGGCAAGACGCCCGGCTCGATCGAAGCGATTCGCCCTTTACGCGACGGCGTGATCGCCGACATCGATGTCGCCGAGCAGATGATCAAGCACTTCATCCAGAAGGTCCATGGGCAGCGCCGTTTCATGCGCTGGCCGCAGATCGTCATCTGCGTGCCCTCGGGTTCGACCTCGGTCGAGCGCCGCGCGATCCGCGACGCCGCGTCGAACGCCGGTGCCTCGCAGGTCTGGCTGATCGAAGAGCCGATGGCGGCAGCGATTGGCGCGGGCATGCCGGTGACCGAGCCGATCGGCTCGATGGTGGTCGACATCGGCGGCGGCACCACCGAAGTCGCGGTGCTCTCGCTGCGCGGCCTGGCCTATTCGACCTCGGTCCGCGTCGGCGGCGACAAGATGGACGAGGCGATCGTCTCCTACGTCCGCCGCAATCACAATCTGCTGATCGGCGAAGCCACCGCCGAGCGGATCAAGCAGGAAGTCGGCGTCGCGCGTCCACCCGCGGACGGCATCGGCACGACGATCCACATCAAGGGCCGCGACCTCGTCAACGGCGTGCCCAAGGAAATCCAGATCAACCAGGGCCAGATCGCCGAGGCGCTCAGCGAGCCGGTCGGGACGATCGTCGAGGGCGTCCGCATCGCGCTCGAGAACACCGCCCCCGAACTGGCCGCCGACATCGTCGACCAGGGCATCGTGCTCACCGGCGGCGGCGCGCTGCTCGAAGGGCTCGACGAAGTGCTTCGCGACGAGACCGGCCTTCCGGTGACCGTGGCCGAGGATCCGCTCACCTGCGTCGCGCTCGGCACCGGGCGCGCGCTCGAGGATCCGATGTTCCGCGGCGTGCTCATCCAGGTCTAGGAGCACGGGCGATGGCGCCGCCACGCAACCGGCGCCCCGGATTTTCGCGGCGGGCGCAGTACGGGCTCTTCATCGGCTATGTCGGGGCGGCCGGCGGCGCATTGATCGCCGTCGTGCTGTTGCTGCTGTCGACGTTCAACCCGCCGGCATTCGCGGCGGTGCGTAGCGTGTTCGCCGAAGTCACCACACCCATTTCCTCGGGGCTGCACTGGGTACGGCGCGGCCTTTCGGGGATCCCCGAAGGGATCGGCAGCTATTTCGCCGTGCACGGCGAGAATGCCCGCCTAAAAAAGCAGCTTGCCCGCGACGCGCTGACCGTGGCGCGCGCGCAGACGCTCGAACAGGAGAACCGGCGGCTGCGCGACATGGTCAAATTGCGCGACGTGACCACCGACGCGATCGTCGCGGCGCGGCTGGTCAACAGCTCGTCGTCGAGCACGCGGCGCTACGCCACGCTCAACGCCGGATCGTGGCAGGGTGTCAAGCGCGGCCAGCCAGTACGCGATCCGACGGGCTTGATCGGCCAGGTGGTCGAGACCAGCCCGAACAGCGCGCGCGTGCTGCTGCTGGTCGATCCCGAAAGCATCGTGCCGGTGCGCCGCGTCCGCGACGGGCTGCCGGCGATCGCCTCGGGTCGCGGCGACGGCCTGCTCGACATCCGCTCGGCCAGCGTCGCGACGATGGGGTTCAAGGTCGGCGACGTGTTCGTCACGTCGGGCACCGGCGGGGTCTTTTCGCCCGACATCACGGTGGGACGCGTAGTCCGTACCCAGGGCGATGTCGCAGTCGCGCAGCCTGCCGCCAATCCGGACTCGCTCGACTTTGCGCTGGTCCAGCAGGCCTTTCTCCCCGAACCGGTACCGAGCCCCGCCCCCACCCCTTCCCCGTCGGCCACTCCGACGCCCGCACCGTGAGCCCCATCGAGTTCATCCCGATGGGCCAGTCGGAGAAGCCGCCGCGCGCGATATGGCTGGCCCCGCTATCGGTGATGCTTGGGTCGCTGATGACCCTCATCCCGGTCGTCGCCGTAGTACCGTTCCTGCCGCCGTTCGGCCTGCTGGTGCTGCTCGGCTGGCGGATGCTGCGTGGCGATTCGATGCGCGTCTGGGTGCCCGTGCTGCTCGGTCTCTTCGACGACATTGTCAGCGGCCAGCCTTTGGGCTCGGCGATGCTGCTATGGACTGTCTCGGTTCTGGCGATCGACGTGCTCGACACGCGGCTGGTGTGGCGCGATTTCTGGCAGGACTGGCTGATCGCCTCGGGCGCGATCGGCTTCTGCCTGCTCGCGGGACGGCTGGTCGCCGCGCCCTTCGGTGCGCATGTCGACACCGCGCTGCTGCTCCAGATACTGGCTTCGGTGGCACTGTTTCCGCTAATCTACCGGCTCTGTGCCTGGTTCGACCGTGACGTGAGGAAGCAGTGAGGTGCTGAAGGTCACCGAAGCCGCGCAAACCTACAGTTTCTCGCGCCGCGCCCTGCTGATGGGCGGCGCGCAGGCATCGGTCGCGCTCGTCCTCGCCGGGCGGATGACGTGGCTCTCGGTGTTCGAGAACGAACGCTACAAGGTGATGGCCGAGGACAATCGGGTCAGCCAGACGCTCAGCCCGCCGCGCCGCGGCTGGATCGTCGACCGCAATGGCCAGCCGCTTGCCAACAACCGCACCGATTTCCGTGTCGACCTGATCCCCGACCGGCTCGAGCGCCGCGAGGAAACACTTGCCGCGCTTCAGCAGATCCTGTCGCTCACCGCGGAAGAGATGGCGCGCATCGCCACCGACCTCAAGCGCGCCAACGGCTTCCGGCCCGTTCAGGTCAAGGAGAGCCTCGACTGGGAGCCTTATGCCAAGGTGCTCGTGCGGCTGCCCGAGCTGCCGGGGGTGCAGGCGACGCAAGGCTTCACGCGCAACTATCCGCTCGGCGCCGGGGTCGGCCATCTGATCGGCTATGTCGGTGCCGCGTCGGCCGAACAGTACAAGGCCAGCAAGGACCCGCTGATGGTCACGCCCGGTTTCAAAATGGGCAAGGACGGGCTGGAGAAAACGCTCGAAGACCGGCTGCGGGGCAAGCCGGGCGCCAAGCGCGTCGAGGTCACCGCGCGCGGCAAATTGGTCCGCGAGCTGGCGACGCGGCAGGACGTGCCGGGGCAGAATGTCCGCCTGACCATCGACGCCGGGCTGCAGGAATATTGCGCGCGGCGGCTCGCCGACAATTCGGGCTCGATCGTGGTGCTCGACTGCCTGACCGGCGACGTGCTCGCGATGGTGTCGATGCCGGGATACGATCCCAACAGCTTCTCCGACGGGATCAGCCAAAGCGAATGGAAGATGCTCTCGGGCGACGATCACGTGCCCTTGATGAACAAGGTGCTGCAGGGGCTTTATCCGCCGGGATCGACGGTCAAGCCGATGCATTCGCTGGCGATCCTGCGCGCCGGCATCTCGCCGCACGCGACGGTCAATTGCAGCGGTGCGCTCCAGGTCGGGCGCCGCGCCTTTCACTGCCACAGCCGGCGCGGACACGGCGCGGTCAACATGGAACGCGCGGTGGCGCAGAGCTGCGACATCTATTTCTACGTAATGGCGCGCGAGCTCGGTTACGACCGCTTCGCCCCGACCGTGCGCGAGATGGGGCTCGGGCAGCGCTTCGACCTGCCTTATACCAGCCAGCGCTTCGGCACCGTCCCCGACAGCGCGTGGAAGGAAAAGAAATACAAGCAGCCCTGGACAATCGCCGATTCGGTCAATGCATCGATCGGCCAGGGCTGGGTCCTCGCCAATCCGCTCCAGCTCGCGGTGATGGCAGCGCGGATGGCGCAGGGCCGCGCGATCGTGCCGCGATTGCTGCTCGACGGAAAGCATGAGCCGGCACCGTCGCTGGGGATCGATCCGCAGCACATCCAGACGGTCCGCCAGTGCATGTGGGCAGTGATCAACGGCGGCGGCACCGGCGGCAAGGCGCGCCTGCCGATCCCGGGGATCGAGCTTGCCGGCAAGACCGGCACGGCGCAGGTCCGCGCGATCACCACGGCCGAGCGCAGCTCGGGGGTGCTCAAGAATGCCGCGCTGCCCTTCAAGCTGCGCGATCACGCCTTGTTCGTCTGCTTCGCGCCCTGGGACAATCCGCGCTATGCCGCGTCGATCGTCCTCGAGCATCACGGCCACGTCAATCCGGTCACCGACGTCGCGCCGACCGCGCGCGACATCATGACCTTCCTGTTCGACCGCGAAAAGGCGATGGCGTCGCTCCACGAGCTCGAGAAAGGCTGGGGCGGCACCTATACCGAGCGGATGGCGCGCCAGGCCGATGCGTTCAAGGCCGCGCAGGCGGCGGCGAAGGCCGCCCCTCCCCCGCCGGTTCCCGAGGATGCCGAGGCGGCGGCGAGCAGCGTCGTCTCCGCCGCGGCCAATGCGACCGTGCCGGTCGGCGACGTCGCCGGACGCAACGAGGATCGCGCCGAATGAGCAGGATTGGCCCCGGCATCGTCCCCGCCCCGCTTGCGCAATTGCCGTGGAAGGTGCTGCTGCTCGTCCTCGCGATCGGCTGTTTCGGGCTGGTCGTGCTCTATTCCGCCGCGGGCGGCAGCATGTACCCCTGGGCCTTCTCGCAAGGCACCAAATTGTTCGTCTTCCTCGGCATGGCGGTCGCGCTGTCGCGCGTCCCCGAGGGCTGGTGGGCGCATGCCACCTTCCCGATGTACGGCGTCATCCTGCTGATGCTGCTGGGCGTCGAGGCATTGGGCGCGGTTGCGGGGGGAAGCCAGCGCTGGCTCGAACTCGGCTTCATCCGGCTCCAGCCCTCCGAGTTGATGAAGCCGGTGATCGTGCTGACGATGGCGCGCTTCTACGAGATCCTGCCGGCCAGCGAGATCCGCAAGTTCGGTGCGCTATGGCCCGGCGCGGTGCTGATCGGGCTGCCGGCGGCGCTGGTGATGCTGCAGCCAGACCTCGGCACGGCATTGATGATCGTCGGCAGCGGCGTCGCCGTGATGTTCCTGGCGGGCATTCCGCTGCGGCTGTTCATCGGCGGCGGACTGGGGCTGGCTGCGGCGATCCCGCTCGTCGTCAATTTCGTGCTTCACGACTATCAGCGCAACCGCGTGCTCGTCTTCCTCAGCCCCGAGAGCGACCCCCTCGGCACCGGCTATCACATCAGCCAGTCCAAGATCGCGATCGGATCGGGGGGCATCTTCGGCAAGGGGTTCCTCAACGGCACCCAGAGCCATCTCGATTATCTCCCCGAAGGCCATACCGACTTCGCGCTGGCGACGATGATGGAGGAATGGGGCCTGATGGGCGGGCTGTTCCTGATCCTCGCCTTCGGCTTCCTGATCGGCTGGGGGATCAGCGTCAGCATGCGCGCCAAGAGCCGATTCGGCCGGCTGACCGCGGCGGGGCTGTCGGCGACGATCTTCTTCTATTCGTCGATCAACATGCTGATGGTGATGGGGCTGGCGCCGGTGGTGGGGATTCCGCTGCCGATGATCAGCTTCGGCGGCACTGCGCAGATGACCTTCATGATCTGCTTCGGCGTGCTGATGTCGATCGATCGCGAGAGCCGCCGCAAGCAGCGCTGGTAAGGGATTTTACGGCGCATGCATTTTAGGGTTTGCAATGCGCCAAAGCTTTGCTAACCGCGCCCCTCCAAACGCGGCGGCGCACTCACCAAGAGCGCCGGAAACGCCCGGAATGGACGCATAGCTCAGTTGGTAGAGCAGCTGACTCTTAATCAGCGGGTCCTTGGTTCGAGCCCAAGTGCGTCCACCATCTTTTCAATGACTTAGCGCCCATCGTGAGCAGCGGTCATCTTCCAAGGTAGCATTGAAGGTAGCGGGCGCTATGCGATGCAGTGAGGCAATTTGGCGCCAGCCCGAGTGAAGCACACCGTCGTTCGGTCTGTTTTGTGCCCGCAAGAGAGGTCAGGATAGATGGAAAATTCTGACGACATTTTCGCGAAGCTGTTCGCCAAGGCTTTTGATCCGGAACTGTTGCGTTGCACGGACGCAGTCCGTGCGATTGCCGACTACGACATTCCCCAAGTGCACCAAGCGCCCTTTGCGCGCTTCCACCGCTTCATCACGGACCCGCAGCCGTCCTATGTGAGCGCCTGGCGCGCGGACGAAAGGCTTGAGCGTAGGTGGTATCACGCGCACGTAAACGGCGTACTGGGCGATGTTCGCGGCGCACTGGCCGCAGCGCACTACCATCTGGCGAACCTCGCCGCGCTGGAGGATGCAGTCACTGAGATCCTCCAAGCGAGCAATTTCGCCGAACGCATGGACAACGTGACCATGGGTCTGGGCGGCACTCGAAAGCTCGATTTCGAGTATCAGGCTTTCGTCTTGGCCTCCCGCCGCGCCCTCGACTATCTGTCCGGAGCGCTCAGCAGCTATTTCAAAACGGAATCCTATTCGTTCCGGACCTTGCCGAAATCCATCGCGCGTCAGACGCCGGCACAGGTCGTAGAAGCTATCTCCGCCGCGCACGGTCGGCACGAGAATGACCTCTCCTACATTCTCGCCGATGGACGCAAATCCACTCGAAATCGCATCGCGCATTACGAGTTTGTCGACGCGGGCGTGATCAATCTTTCCGGCAGGGGGTTCGCGCTGGCAGGTGGCGGAGAGGAACTGCGACCACGAACCGGAGAGCAGCGGAAGCAACTCCAGGGCAGTCTTACCGCACGGCTGGATCGCCTACATGTATGCGTCGCCGATATGATCGACAGTTTTGTCGGTGCGGCCGTTGCGATTGAACGGGCCGGCAGCAGGCAGTCTGACTAAGCCGCAATGCCGATACCTAAAGCTAATTCAAATGCCGCGTGAAGCCCACTCGAGCCGCCCTCCCCGTCGATGCCGGCCTCTCTAATCGAAGTGTCTGGTCAGGCTCAGCTCGGCTTCGCGGGAGGAATCTCAGATTCCGAGTTAGTGGCTTGATTCGGCGTGGAATTCTTGGGCTTGAGCATCGACCACCCCACATTTTTCCCCACACTTGGCGAGAGATTTTTTGAGGCATTATGCAACCGGTTGTGCGCGCGGCGCCCGTCTTCAGGCCGCTGTTTGAGATCGCCTGTCGTTCGAGTTTCCTTCATGCTGCGTGAAGGGGCGGTGGTTCTTCAACCAGGGCGTGTGGGGCATTTTGAGCCAGCTTGGCGTTCCTTCGTTGCATCCATGAGGACTGGAATGCTGGACCCCGAGAATCTGGAGGGGATGAAGGACGGCGAACAAATATTGGAACCGGCGCGGGCAGCTCAGGTCCAATCACGACGGCTTCGCCCGGCGCGAGCATCGGCACAAACTGAGCGGCGCCCCGGTCGAGATCCCCACACGCGCGCTCGACTGTCTCGCGATCCTGATCGTTCGTCAGGCGATGAACTATTAATGTGCCGAGTTGGCTTAAGACGTCAGCTGGGACGTCCCGGGGACGCTGCGTCGCAAGAACGCAAGTCAGCCCGTATTTCCTGCCCTCCTTCGCGATGATGCCGAAAGCGTCCAGCTTCACTGAGGCGTATTCATCCCCGACAGCGCGCCCCAAGAACTGGTGAGCTTCGTCGAGGAACACGACCATCGGCGCGGTACGGAACATGCCTAGTCTCGCTTCGGCCAAGAGAAACCGGCCAATAACGTTGAGAAGGATTTCACGCGTGTTGTGCTCGAACCGCACCTCCTTGAACGACACCACGGCTACGTCGCGCGAATCGTCGGCAAAGAAAGCGCGCAACTGGTCAACGAGCGAAACCCCTTGCTGGCCGAAAACGCACTGCAGCTCTGGCGATGCGATCAGTGTGTTGACGCGGGCGATCAGCGTTTCACAGTAAGCTAGGGTGGAGTTGTCGACGTTGCCAAAGCAGTTTGGCTGCTGGCTGCTGATCGCCTGCACGCATTCTTGCTTTATCTGCTCAGCCAATCTCTGGATATCGAACGCGCATCCTGCGGCATGGAGCTGCAATGCGTTTGCGCGAACCGCGTTCTGGAACGGCGCCCGCTGCTTCGAGACCTTCACGATCAAGCCTTCGTGCACAACAACGCCTTGCGGCACGTCTGCTCCGAGTGCCGTCACCAACTTCAGGCTGCGGATCGCTTCGCGTAGCTTCGGCCCTTGGCTCTGTCCGGAAGGGCGGAACAACGAAAAGAGATCGTCTTCGGTCATCTGCTGGTAGGGAAAGTGCGTGAGCACTTGATCGCCGGCGGGTTCAGCGAAGGTGTAGGTGGTGTCGACGCAGTCCATGTCTGCGAATTCGCCCGTTGGATCGAGGACGATTGCCTTGCCACCCGCCGCTTTCAACTGCTCCACCAGTGTCGCGACGGTCCAGCTCTTGCCGCCGCCGGTGGCGCCGAACACGCCACAGTGCCGGCCGAACAACTTGTCCGGCGGCAGGCAGACGTCGACGCCATCTGCCGCGTCGATCCGGCCGATGCTCAACGTAAGGTCGTTCGCGTCCGCAACGGCGTTCCTGATCAGGGTGGCCAGCAGGTGGGATTCGGCGAGATATACGCCGTCACCAATTCGCGGAAACTGCACGACACCACGCTTCAGCTTGTTCGACTGCTGCTCGACGGCGGCAAGCAGCTGAACCCTGCCAATTGGGTTCACCGTACCATCGGTTCCGATCGAGGGCTCGACGGTCAGCCGCTCTCCGTCGGGAAGGCGTGTCTCGACTATGCGGCCGAGCACATAGGAACGTTCGCAGTCGACAAACACGAAGTCACCGACCGCTCCGAGTGATGTCCCGCGCTGCTCGCGCCCCGGGGCTGCGTTTGGAAGGTTCACGTGCACGTATGATGCGGTCACCTGCGTGACCGTGCCGACGTAGCGATTGCTTTCGACTGGGTTGGCGAGTTTCACTGGTTAGCCCCACCCGCGTCCCGGAGACTGCGCATCCGTTGGACGTGGCGTTCACGATCGTCCTCCCCGACCAGATCCGGAAGTGCGGAGGTAAGGTCCTGGAAGCGTCCGTTCATAAGGTGGATGCGGGCGTCGCCGGCATCGGCAAGGCTCCTGAAGGCGGCGACAAAGCGATTGCCAGGTAACGCGCCGACGGGGAGCTCGTGCCCGCCCCCCTCGAGTGCCTCGTTGGTGAGGAATGCCGGATCGCAGATCACAAGTCGGAGCGACATATTGGATTCCACCGCCGACATAACGGGACTGCTGATATGGTCGTCGTTGAAGCCGAACCCGGAAACAAGGAGAGCGGTGTCGGGTTCGCGCAGCGCCGACTGGAAAGACGACAACATGTCCAGATAGGGCGCCTCGAAGCTTTCTTGGTATTTGCTCGACCTCGGGTAGATTAGCACCGGACTGCCAATCTGCTCGCGGGTACGCAGAATCTCGCCGCCATGCCGACGCCAGTCGATGGACCCGTGCAGCTTGTAGAACTGAAGCGCGTTCTGAACGTAGTCCGGACTGTCTCTCCCGCCGTCGCGCCGGACGATGTCCAGTCCGAAGTTGAGCCGGTCGTAAGTCTGCTGGAGAGTATGGGAGAAGCCGTCGACCAGCATGAAGCGTGAGCGTCTGGCGACTTCCTCGAAACACAGATCATAGTTCGTAGTGAAGAGCTTCGCGCGCGGCTTACGCGCACTTCGCCGACCAATCTTCTGAACGAGCGCCGAGTGAGCATCGAGGTTGGTGGAGGCGTCGACGAAATCCACTCTGCGGAGGATTGCCGTTTCCGCTGCGGGCGCGAAGGCGACGACGCGCTGACGCTCTTCGCTCTGTTGCCCATCTGGGCCGACCTCGTTGAGCTCCAGATAGAGACGGCACATCGACAGGAGCTTCTCGATGTTCTCACCAATTCGAACCGCGCCGAAAGTGTTCACTACGGCGTCGAAGATCTGCGGGCCCGTCGCCGCGCGCACCGCCTCCCAAACTTGCCACATGCCTGCGGGGGTCGGCCCCCCAGGCGGATTGTTGGCCGCGAAAGACGATCCTGTGCCGGTCAGTACGACTACGTTGGTCGCATTGAGGACGTTCAGCAGCGCGCTCGAGATTTCAGCGGCAGCGCCAGCTTTTGACTGCCCGTCCTCCGCTTCCAACGCCTCGTCCGTCGCCTGCCGCCAGCCCGATCCGGGCACGTAGAGCCTGATGTTCGAAATACTGGCTGGGCGGTTATCCCAATACGGCATCCAACTCCCCTTTGGTAACCATTCTAACGACGAGCCGGGAATTGGCGAGAGCTCTAAACGTGGCTTCCGAGCCGCCGAGAAGTGCATACCAAGAGACGCAGACCGTGCTGCGAGTCATATGCCGGGCCCCAACAAAGTTGATCTTCTGACCTGAGCGGCTTGTGGAGCGAAGCACGTCGGTCAGAAGGGATCATCCTCATCTTCGGCAAAATCCTCATCTTCATCCTCGCCATCATCGTACTGGCTCGATCGTTCTTCGATTGCGAATGTGACGGATCCGAAGTCGTTCTCATCCAGATCTTGGAAGACACTGGGAAGGCGGTTAGGTTCGAACAACGTGATGCCCTGTTGTGCAAGATCGTCGATCAGATCGTCGCTGATAGTCAGGTTGGCGCTGCCGGCCCATTGGCGTGACCGCCATTCCAGGAGCAACGGCCAATATGGTCCCGAAGCACTCTCGTTCGCGACCATTTCGGCAGCCGTCTGAAACGCGGCCGGTGGCACTAGTCCCTGTTCGACGCAGGATAGGAGAGCCAGCAACGTCAGAGGGCTGCAATTCTGTATTATCAAGTCGGCAGTGCCTGGAGGTATCTCCACGCCCAGCCGTATCGCAGCATACAGCGCCCACGACACCTCCCCGTCGTTTCCTAGGCGCCCGTGGCGATCGAGTATCGCGATTAGGATCGGTGACCAGTCCGCGATGGAAAGATCACGGAAGGCCAGGTGCCGCCAGACAATGATCCGCGCGACGTAGTCTATGGAATGGCCAAAGTGCACGGCCGCGCGCTTTAGGAAGGGCTCCACGACGGGCCACTGGGTGGCGGCCAGGTTCGATCGGTCGAAGTAGCGCAAGGTGTATTTGAGCACGCCGTCGTCATTGTTCTTGGCGGTCAACGAGAAGGCGTATTCTAGTGCCGCCCGTAGGCGCTCTGGAATGCGCCGTTCCGGCGATTCGCTTGCGAACTCGAACTTGGCGGCAATGTCGGTCGGCCAAGTGTCGGAGAAGGAAAAGTTGTCGGAATAGATCGCCGTCTTTGATTCGTTGATGTCCAGTTCGAAGAATCTGATGGCCTCCCGGTATCGCCAGAGGGCCTCTTCGGCTGCGGCATGGGTGTCGGCGCCGATCCACACGTCGTCGACGTGGCGGATCACATCGCAGTTCTGGTGTCCCCCCCTACGGACGAACTCTTGGTCGATCGCCGTGCCGATCGCTTCGGCTACGTATCGAGAGGCATCGGGGCCGACGGGAACTCCAATCGTCTGGCCATCCTGTCCAGCTCGCACGATCAAGTCTAGGCGGTTTGCATAGCAGTTCGCAGATACCGGATTGCGATCCGCCTTTGCGGCGGCCCTTCCATGCACCGCCCAAGGTATCGAGTGAGTGTAGATCGAGTGATAGAATCGCGAGATGTCAGTGCGGGCGACAAAGCGATACCGAGCCAGTCGCGAAAGCCTGGCGCTCTCAAGTTCCGAATGGGACGCGATCGTGACGGCTCTGTCGAGGTCTGGGTTGTGAACGGGCTTCGAGAGGCTGAAGTCTGACAGTGCGAAATGGTCTGTCAGCTCCGTCTCGCGATCCGCTATGAAGCGCGCAAGGTCATGCGCGGTCGACGGATGGACGAACGAGAACTCCCGGCGTGTCATGCCTCGTTTCGAGGCGTTGAACGGAGATGAGCGTACCGGATGCTTCCCGTCGGTGAGCCACCCATTTCGGGCGGCAAGATTGGCACCGATCGCCTGCGTCACGAAAGGCGGTGGTAGGTTTTCGGGCAAATACCCTTTTTCGAGAAGATCGTCTTTGAGCGACATCGGGCGATGATGACATCATTGCTTGGTCGTGACCAATAGAAGTCGACGCGGTAGCACCGACTGACACCTTAGTCCTGCGGGTGTTGAGAAGCTGAACGCTCACCCACGCGACGCTTGCTTTCCGCCCTAGCCTCCGCAATCGCAGCGTTAACCGCATCGATATTCTTAAGGCAGATCTGCACTCGCGAGGGAGGCAGGTCAGCAAGATCAAGATTCATCCTTCTTATGAAATAGTAGGCCATCGATAAGCGCACTTCGATCTCGCGACGACCGTCTATCATGTCGAAGTCGCGTTGAATCGCCAACGCTTGCTCGGCCGTGAGACCAGGATGGGGATATAGCTCGAGCGCGATGCGCGTATCCCATTCGACATCGTCGGATGGATCATAATTCGTCGAGCCAGTCTCGCCGATTTCACTGATCCGGCTGAGGACAAAATCGCGGAAATCGTTCCGGTCACACGCCCACGCGCGGACGTGCCAGCGATAGCCATCGAACGCGAGTGCGTGCGGTGCGATCTCGCGCCAACGCGAGTTGGTTAGCGACTGATAGAGGATGTTGATGCTCTCGCGGTTTCGGATCGCCCGCAGGACGCGCTGTAAACACCGCGGATCGACGTTTCGGACAATGTCGGGCGCCATATCGACAGGTGGCAAGGTCTTGAACCAGAGTTCTTGACGCGGAAGTGCCCCGGTCAACCAAGCCCGCAGTTGCAACAAAAGCCGGTTCGCCGAAACGGTGAGGAAGTGGGGCACCATATGCCGGCCCGGCAAAAACGCTTTGTCGGAAGCACTGTATTCAATGTTTGCAGGTGCCGCTTCACGATACTGCCGCAGATCCACCGAGGCTTGCGGCGTCGAGATATCAAACACCTGCTCCAAGTCGGATCGATTGAGCATCCCCTCCCAAAAGAGCTTCCATTCTATGAACTCCATCCTGCGATGGTGCGTCCACGGACGACGATCCTCGGTCATAAAAAATTATCCATATAGTCTCTTGACGGGTATCAAAACCCTACCCATCAAGTTTTGCAGCGGGTCCTGACTGCCGACTCGCCTATCCGATCTCGCAGGTCAAGCGGATCGTCAAAAAGGGGACCGTTGGTGAGCCGTGAACACGTTTCTCACGCTGACATCGTGCGCTTCGCCGAGGACCGCGTGAACCTGCCAAAGGACAAGGCGGACGAGTATCGCGCGCAAGCGAAACGCCTGCGCGACAAGCTCGAGACCTATCTGGATGAACATCCGGATTTCACTCTGAAAAAGATGCTGCTTTCCGGTAGCCTCGCCAAGGGCACCGCGCTTCGCTCGCTCAACGATATCGACGTGGGGTGCTACATCAGTGGCGCGGATGCGCCGCATTCGGTAGCCGAACTGCTGCAATATCTTGCGGAACGGCTGCGGAAGGCGTTTCCGAATTTTACGCCCGACCAAGTTACGCCGAACACCTATTCGGTCACCGTGTCGTTCAAAGGCTCCGGACTGGACGTGGATGTCGTCCCGATTTTGTATGACGGAGATCCGAGCTGGTACGGCAATCTAGTCAGTCAGGAAGATGGCTCTTTCCTAAAGACGAGCATTCCTCTCCACCTCGAGTTCACGCGCAAGCGCAAGAAGGCGCAGGCTAAGCACTTCGCGCAGGTGGTGCGACTGATCAAGTTCTGGGCACGTCGCCTCAAGCAGGAACAAGACGGCTTCCGCTTCAAATCCTTCATGATCGAGATGATCATGGCCAAGCTGTGCGACGACGGGTTGGATCTCTCCGACTATCCGGAGGCTTTGCAGCACTTTTTCACCTATGTCGCGACGAGCGACCTGCGACAACGGATCGTGTTCCCTGACTACTATAGTCCCACCACCGTTGGGCCGCTCTACGATACTGTTCAGATCATCGATCCCGTTAACAGCGCCAACAATGTCGCCCGGCTCTACACCGCAACCAACGCCGACCTGATCGTCAAAGCAGCGCTCGACGCCGGTGATGCGATCGATGCGGCTCTGGCAGCGCCCACCAAACAGCTGACCGTGGCCTATTGGCAGAAGGTCTTTGGCTCCTCCTTTCAGGTGTAAGTGCGATGTCGAGCTACAGCTATACCGAGTCCACGACCTTCACGATCACCCATGCCCGACACATGGCCGCGAAGATCGCCACAGATCTGAAGCGCATCCAGCGCCTCTATGGTCGTCCATCGGACGACATGATCGCCGACTATGAAGCCGAAGCGGTAGCCCTGATGAAGGCAGGCTATCTCGACCATGTCACCTATGGATTTCAGCGCAATGGCTCGTGGATCGAACCGACTTTGCGGTACACCTCGCGCGACCTTGCCGGCGACAGTGCAAATGACGATGACCCTGGCCGCATTCGCCCCGGGAAGGATGTCTCGGGCGCAGCGTTCACGAGCTTCCTCAGCTATAGCAACGCCTATTATCTCGCCTCTGATACCGAGCGCGAGACCTTCAAGACGGGGCTGCCTTTCAAAAGGGGCACGGGCAACGAGCCCCCGGTGAGCGGCTATCTCGCCAATGATCGAGTCTATTCGGCCGGGGGCCGCGCGCTCGATCGGTCCACTGTGAGGAGCTACTAATGCAGAGCCGCCCTTCGCTTGACGAACTGTTCGAGCGCCGCGTCACGTTTCCTGACTTCGAACCCCAGGCTCGGCTTGCACGCCTCGTCGGCCTGGACGATCAAAAAGATCGCCTCACCAAGATTCTGGGTCTCCTGGTCAACCCAGCAGGCCTCGAACAGTGGGCTACCAAATTTCACGCAGCGGGTGCGGCAGGGTTGCTGGATGTCGTACTGCGCCGGCCGCCGTTGATTGTTCTTGCAGGCGACGTTGGCTCCGGAAAAACGGAGCTCGGAGAGACCATCGGCGATGCGGTCGCGCGACAGGAGCGGATCGATATCACGCTGTTTCCACTAAGTCTCGCGACCCGCGGGCAAGGGCGGGTTGGTGAGATGACCCAGCTGCTATCCGCCGCCTTCGACCATACTGTTGAAGCGGCTACGAAGCTCAAGGCGGCAACGGGGAAGGCACGCGGCGCTGTCATCCTGTTGGTTGATGAGGCGGACGCCTTGGCCCAGTCCCGCGAAGCCGCGCAGATGCATCATGAAGATCGCGCCGGCGTGAATGCCTTTATTCGCGGCATCGATCGCCTTGCAGGATCTCGACTCCCGGCTGCCGTGATCATGTGCACGAACCGGCTGAACGCATTGGATCCGGCCGTCCGGAGGCGCGCGGCCGATATTCTCACCTTCTCTCGCCCAAACGACGTACAACGCAGACACATCCTATCGACGCGGCTGCAGCCCCTCGGTGTTGATGCTCGCAATGTCGAGGCCCTAGTCCGACTGACCGGAGGATCGGGATCCAAACCCGGTTTCACCTTCTCGGACCTGATGCAGCGCTTGCTGCCCGCGATCGTGCTCGATGCCTATCCGCATCGTGCCGTGTCCGGCACTCGCACACTGGAAATTGCGACCGCGATGATGCCGACGCCGCCCTTCCAGGACACCGGTCTTGCGGTGGGAGCACAATGAGCAACTGGTCCCTGCCGCTGCTCCTCTCGGGACTGCATGACGAGATTCAGCAGCGGCTTGAAGTTGCTCGTCGAGCCTTCGGTCATCCGGGTACAAAAGGGGACGCAAGTGAAGGCATCTGGCTGGAACTTCTGCAGAAATATTTACCCGAGCGCTACAAGGCGGCGTCGGCCCATGTGGTCGATAGCTCCGGCGCCTTCAGCGACCAGATCGATGTCGTAATTTTCGACCGGCAATACTCACCGTTCATATTCCACTTTCAAGGTCAGATCGTGGTGCCGGCCGAGAGCGTGTATGCCGTGTTCGAGTCCAAGCAGTCGATCAATGCGGAGCAAGTCGCCTATGCGCGCAAGAAGGTTGCGAGCGTCCGCAAGCTCACACGTACCAGCCTGCCCATCCCACATGCTGGGGGCATCTACCCACCAAAGCCGCTCGCTCACATTCTAGGTGGCTTGCTGACCTTCCAAAGCGACTGGAGCCCCGGCCTGGGTGATCCTTTGGTCGCGGCCTTGGCAGCAGCGAACTCCGAGGAGCGTCTCGACCTTGGCTGCGTAGCGGCCCACGGCATTTTCAGCTGCGAAGCAAATGAATGCGCGGTTGTTACTCCGATCGGGAAGCCTGCAACCGCGTTCCTATTCGAACTCATTGCTCGCCTACAAGAAAAGGCAACTGTTCCAATGATTAACGTGCGCGCCTATGCTAAGTGGTTAGATGTAGATCTATGATTCTTCGGTGGAGATGGGAAAAATCTTCATCTTAGATGCATAGCGGTCATTGCCCCTTTTTTGACTGCGTCATTCGAGGTCCGCTGCCAGCAATCTGCTCCCAACGTTTGCGGTCCGCCTTCATCATCATTTGCTGACCTGCATGCCACATGTCGGTCCCAAGCATGCGAGCGGCAATGCGCTCGGGCACCGCCCAACTCACCGGCAGCGATCGAGCAACGGCACCCGGAAGAATTGCAAACGTCACCATGCCTGCGACGGCAAACGCTGTCCGGTTGTGCAGCAATTCACGATCCTGCGCCGCCGCTGATCGTCCGCGAGCGAACGCCGCATCGATCCTTTCGACGGCGTCATCCATGCCACTGGCTGCGCGCTGCAACATCTGATGATCTTGCTCGCGAATGGTCGCTCCGGCCGCGGCAACGTCGCGGGCGATGCGCTCTGGCGTCAGCGCCATAGCGGGATGCTCGGCGATACGCCCTGCCCACGCCGCCACCTTGTCTATGCGCTTTGAGATATCCTCCAGACTGGGCGTATAGTCGGGCTGCGCGGTGCGCTCGTCGGTCAGTCGCTCGACGGCGCGACGCAGCAAGCTGATCTCTGCACGCAGTTCGCCGAACGCATGCGCGGCAAGGCTGGTGTCGACGTCGCGGGTGTTTTCCTGGTCCATTGGCAACGCCTACAGTCCGATCCCGCGGCTACGCGAGATGCCGAGCCAATCCTGGATGCTGTGGGATATCGAAGCCCCCTCCTTCGGCCGCATTCCGAGTTCGAGAAGCCGCTTTCGCACCAGCGACTCGGCCTGCGCATCACGCTCCAGGCTCTTGCCCATCGCGCTCATCTGGCTTCCGATCGCACGCGCGCCTGCATCGTCACCAACATTGCGAAACGCGCGATGCTGCTTTGCCAGCTTCTGCCAATCTTCGACGAAACGGTCCGCGCGCATCTGCGGGCTAGCCCGAACCTCTGCTTCAAGCATCATGGCCCGGATCGCGGTATTGGTGCGTCCTTGGGCAGCCGCCGCAACCAAGTCAGGCTCGCGCGCAAAGGCTGCGCGCAGATCGCGCGATGCTTCGGGCCGCGCAGCATCCAGCGCCTCGCGCGCCTTGTCATAGGCGATGCGTTGATGCGGCAACTCGGTGTGGCCCTCACCGCGCAAACGCAGGATGTCCGCCGCCGCGCGGGCGAAACGCTGCACGGCATTCTCCAAACTGACAGGCTGGGCAACGCGCGGGGGCTGCGTCGCGAGCCGCATACCCTCGAACACGCCTCGCGACGGCGCTGGCGATATTGGCCGCAGATCGAGCCCGGCGAACGGATCGCGTGATGGAGCGGGCTTGGCCTTGTCCGCCATCGGCGCCGGCAATTGGATCTGGCGCCGGTCGGCAAAGTCGCGGGTGTAGTCAGAGGCCATGTCCTTGGCGCGTTCGCGCGACAAGGTGCGAACCAGCTTCGACGGATCGGCGAAGTCGTCCCGGCCATAATGCAGGTCGACATGGTCGCGGTGCCGCGACAGCGCGACATAGGCCGCGTGCCGGTCGAGCCCAGGTGTTGCCAGCACATGCGTCCGATCGACGGTCACGCCCTGCACCTTGTGGATCGTGGCGGCATAGCCATGATCGATCTGGACGTAGTCCTTGAGATCGAAGGCGACCGAGCGACCATCGTCCAGCATCACGACCATGCGCCCGCTCGTCGCGTTCTCGACAATGCCAAGCGTACCGTTTTTCACGCCCATGCTGCGCTCATTCTTGAGGAACATGACCCGGTCGCCTGATGCAAAGGTCCGCTGTCCGCGCTCCGCACGAACTACGACATCGCCGCCGAGTTGCCCGGCAGCACGCAAACGCTCGCGTGCGGCCTGGTTGAGCGCCTGCACCTCATCATTGGTATGCGTGAGGATGATCCGCGTCGTTGCCGGCGCCGCGATACGATCGCGGTCCCAGCGATCGATCAGATCCGCGCGCGCCTGTTCGCGCGTTTCAGCCGCGTGAATGCGATCATGCTCGCCATAGGCTTGCAGCGCCTCGCCAGTTCTGCCGGTGGCGAGCTTGCGCGTCGCATCGCGCTGCCAGTCCTCGCGCTGCCGGCGAATGTCGGTGATCTCGACGCTGCCATATCGTTCGGCAATCGACCGGAATGCTGCACCGGCTTCGATCGCCTGCAACTGTTCGGGATCACCGACCAGCACGACCTTGGCGCCACGCTTCTCGGCCTCCGCAACCACCCACTCCATCTGCCGCGAGCCGATCATACCAGCCTCGTCGATCACCAGCACATGATCGCGGGTGAGTAGTTCGCGGTCCTGCGCCCACTGTTGCTCGATGCTGGCGATCGTGCGCGACGCGATGCCTGAACCACTCTCCAGATTCTCGGCGGCGATACCCGACAGCGCGAGCCCCTGGACCTGATAGCCAACCGCCTCCCAAGCTTCCCGCGCGACGCCCAGCATCGCGGATTTGCCTGTGCCGGCATAACCGACGACGATACAGAGGTCCTTGCCGCCGGTGATGTGCTCGAACGCCGACCGCTGCTCGGCGGAGAGCACGAGGCCGCGTCGCTCCGCACTGGTAGTCGCGCTATCTCTCGCTCGATCGGGAACGTGATGACGCTCTCGCTCCACCAGCACCTGCGTATTGCGCGCCAGCCGCTGTTCGGTCTCGATCATGTCGCGGCTGGTGAAGCGGTCTTCACCACGCCCATCCTTGCCCAGAGCAATCAGCTCGGGCGAGCCCCGCACGGCGGCCATGACACGGTCGAATTGGTCCTTCCCGTCGCTATGGCGGTGCGCGAACATCGCGAGGTCGCGCGTGGTGAATGTCGCCTGGCCGTGGGTGATCGCGTCGAGCGCGATCCGCGGCTCCGCGATGATCTTCGCGCCATTGGCACGCGCGATCTCGCGATGCTCGTCGACGCGTTCGAGTTCAAGCCCCTGCGCCGCCATGCGCGACGCCGCCGGTCCGATCTTGTGCTGCGGCTCAAGGTCGATGCCCTGCGCTTCCAGCGAGCGGTGATCCACTCGCGCATCGATATCGAGTTCGGCCAGGCGGGTGCTGACGTGTTCGGCCCAGCGCTCGCGCCATTTCTCCAACAGGTCGGTGCGGTTCCAGTCGCGGTTCTTCTTGCCGAACCCATCCTCCCCCACTTCGCGCAACGTCAGCATTACATGCGCGTGCGGCCGGGCCAGCCCGTCGGCACCTACATCCCAATGGACATTGAGGTCAGCGACCATGCCCCGATCGACAAACTCGCGCCGAACGAATTCTCTCGCGAGGTCAATCCCCATTTTTGGGGATAGCTCGCGCGGAATGGCGAACTCGACTTCACGGGCCAGTTGCGAGTCGATCCGCTTCTCGGCCGCCTCGACCGCATTCCAGAGCGCTTCGCGGTCGCCGAGATGCTCGGGCGCGCCCTCGGGCAGCAACACCTCGGAGTGGATGACGCCAGCCTTGTTAGAGAAGTCGTGATGCCGATCGAGACGCCGGTCGTGAAGCCGCGAGGCGGAGCGGTAGGCGGCAGCCGCCAGCGCGGACGAGCCGTTAGCGCGAGAGATGATCTTGGCCGAGAAGTGGTAGATCGCCATGGCGACCATACCAACTACACCTAACAAGCGACGTCGGCACGACGTATAAGCGCGCCCTCCAAAGAATTCATCTTTCTCGGGATTGCGTAATCCCATGAAGTTTCAGGGCGTTGTCGCTGATCGATAACAGCGATAACTGGTTGACCCTCATCATTCAAATGAGGATCGAGCAATGCGTAAACCCCGTGACTACGACTCAGAGCTTAAGGCGCTCAACGACAAGGCTCGGCAGCTTCGAGAACAAAAGCTGCGCCAACTGGGCGAGCTGGTGATCGCCAGTGGCGCCGACGCGCTGCCGATCGAGCAATTGGCCGGCGCGCTATTGAGCGCCGCCGACACCAAGGATGCTTCGACGAAGGAGGGCTGGCGCACGCGCGGCGCCACTTTCTTTCAGCGCGCGGCCGCACCTCGCAGCGGCACTGACGGCAATCGGCAGCGCGTTGCATCGGGCGACGGCGGCGCGCCACCGCCTGCAGGCCAGTATCGCGCGTGACGACAAGCGGGCCTGGGCGGTGAAGCGCCGCGAGCGCACGCGCCATCTGATCGAGCTTGGTGGCCTCGTTGTGAAAGCTGGCTTGGTGGAGCTGACCGACGATGATCGAGCGGTGCTGTTCGGGATCATGAGCGAGGCCGCCGCGACGCTGCGCAGCGAAAGTCGCGGCGACGCTCTGGCGCTGTGGCAACGGCGCGGCAAGCGCGCGTTCGCACTTGCCGCGACAGGCGATACGCCGTCATAGCGCAGAATGAGCGAAACTCTTCAGGCGAGAATTGCCGCCATCTTTTGCTCGGACGCCGGACTGGATTCGACAAGAGTTGCAGTCGAAGGAAGCCGGCACACGCGAACGCGCCGAGGAAGCGCTCGCCGTGATGATCGCCGCCGCACTCGGCGAAAGCAGCAGCAGCTAGGCCCGACTCATAAAAGCAGACTGTCAGCTGTCGCCCTAATAGCAGACGCCGACGGGTCCGGCTGGCTAGCCAGTTGCGGACGTAGCTTGCGCAGTTATGCTGACTGCATGGTTCAAGCAGCTCTGGAGATCTGCCCCGATTGCGGTGTGGCATTGCCGGCTCATTCCGGCGAGGCACATCCTTATTTCGGTGCGTCCGCATCATGCTGGGCCTTGTACGGACAGGTTCTGGCTCGCGAATACGCAAGCCCCGCGCTGATGAAAGTGCATCGCCTGACAGTCGACGCCTACGCGGCTCAACATCCCGGCAAGCCGGAACGGCGAGCCATCCAGTCCGTCTGGGTCCATCTCGCAGGCCTCTATCTTACGCTCGAGCGCGATCTTTCCCACGAGTTTGCACGCCGCGTGATCGGATCCCTTACACGCTCGTCGGCCTCGCTCGATTGGCTTGCGCCACCCGAACACCTTGGCCCCATCACAGTCGCACATGCCTTTCAGGCAAACGGCTCCGACGAGCATAGCGCGGCGATACGGCGTTGGGCGGAAAGCGTTTGGGCGGCCTGGCACCAGCATCACGAGGCGATCATTATGATCGCAGATCGTGCTGCGGCGGAGCTTTGACATTAGCGAATCGGCCCCGCTATCATTTCGACCACGACTCTTCCGTCCGCTCGCACCCGCCTCGAACGTTCGAGATCGGCAAAGCTGACTACGGATGCGGACGCCGATTGCGGACCTTGCTGATTATCGCGCCGCGTGGTGTGATCAGAGCATGCAGCGCAGGGCGATCATGGTCGATGTGGATGGCGTTCTCGTCACGCACCCGGATGAACGGGGGTGGAGCGCTAATTTGGAGCGCGACTTGGGCATACCAGCTGCGGCGCTGCAACGGTTCTTCTTTGAGCAGCACTGGGATGACGTGGTAAATGGGCGCGCTACACTGCGCGACCGTCTTGCGCCGTCCCTCGCAGAAATATCGCCTTTGGCAACTTGCGACGTCATCATTGACTACTGGTTTAGCAACGACGCGCACATCGCTCACCGCTTGCTCGCTGAACTTCAGGCACTGCGTTGCCAAGGCATCGAGGTCCACCTCGCGACGGTCCAGGAACATGAGCGGGCAGCTTATCTTTGGGACCGTCTTGACTTCCGCAGCAAGTTCGATGGTCTGCATTACTCCGCCGCGCTGGGCTGTTCAAAACCAGACCGGGCATTTTACCGATCCGTGGAAGCAGCCGTTAACCTCGCACCGGAGGCAATCTTCTTCATCGACGACAAGGTTCTCAACGTCGCTGGTGCGCGAGATTGCGGGTGGACGGCAGCTTTGTGGACCGGGCAGCAAACGCTGCGACAGCTGATGGATCAGCGGCGTTGGAGTGTCAGCTAGCCACCATCGTCGGCTAGTCAGCGGCGAGGCGGCCGACCCAAACGGCCTCGCCGCTAACGCCACAATTGCTGTCACCTGGAGTGTTGACTACGCAGCAAATGGACTGACGCGCTGCAAAGATGGGCCCTGAAGAGATGATGAACCACAAGCTGATAGAGGAGCCAAAATGATAGCGCTGGCGTTCATGCTAGTGTCGACGGGAACACCCCAAGGTTTCGTATCCGGGGTCGGCCTTAGCTCTTGTCGGGAAGCGTACGCGGAGGCGAGGTTGAGTCCTTTCGCCTATCAAGCCCTAGAGCGTTGGATCGTCGGCTTCTGGTCGGGGCTAAATTATGCGAACGGGTCCGCGGTGGGTGCCGCGGCGGTGCAGCACGACATGTTTGCTATCGGAAACGAAGTGGCTCGCGAGTGCATGGCCCATCCCGACGAGCCTGTCTTCAAGGCGGAGCTTCGCGTGTACGAGCGCTTCGAGGCTGCGGACCGCCGGGTGCCTAAGTGATCACTGAAAAGGAGCGAAGAGGTCGGGTTCGGGCGCGGTCCCAAGTCTGAACTCCGCTGGCAATTAAAGTGAATAGCGATGTCGCCTTTGCGCGGTGTGGCTTTGTGCGCGGAACGACGACAATTAGGGCGCTTAGCAGCCTTGCGTGCGCCGCTTTCCAAACGGCAGCTTCCCACCCAATCTCGGACATTCGGCCCTCGCGCCGATAGCTGCCGTTATGGTTTCACGACCTAGGCAGCCGCGCTACGCTTCAGCGCGGCGATGTGCTCTTCGCAGATTACCTGCACGGCTTGACCGAGCGCTTCGACCCGCTCGCCAAGCCACGCAAGTTCTTCTTCGGTGATCCGATAGTGCTTCGAGTAGCGCGCCTTCACATAGGCCTCTTTGAGCTTCTCGAAGCGCGAGCGATCGGGCTTGCTGTCGCGAGGCCATGCTTCGATCAAGCGCGGATCGATCCGTTCGCCCTGCGTACGGAGAAAGCCGAGGTTATGGGTGTGTGGCGTGTAGAAAGTGCAAACCAGCAGCACGCAGTGGTAGAGGCGCTCTGCCGTTTGATGGAGGTCGAACGCGGCATCCTTCAGGTTGCCCTGAGCGAGGTGGAATTTCGCGCCGTCGAACCGCTTACTCGCGCTCGGATACCAATCCTCGAAATACTCCCGCGCCATCGCCAGTGCCTGCTCGGGCGTCTTTGGCTTGGGCTGATGAAACTCGGTATCCTCGCTCTGGTAGAGCGCGATACCGTCCCGGGCGATATCCATGAAGAAATAGCGTCCG
Organism: Sphingomonas sp. FW306-1B-B10E; assembly: GCF_058782005.1. Lineage (NCBI taxonomy): Bacteria > Pseudomonadati > Pseudomonadota > Alphaproteobacteria > Sphingomonadales > Sphingomonadaceae > Sphingomonas > Sphingomonas sp. FW306-1B-B10E. The sequence continues at coordinate 71,956 of NZ_JBYSXG010000012.1, read as the reverse complement.
TGGGCCAGCCCATCGTTCACTTCGGCAAAGGTATGGACGATGAAATTGACCGGGGTCCGCAGCGTTTTGGTGATCGCCAGTTCTCGGTTGAGGCGCTCCTCGGCCGTAGCCCAGAATTCGATGCGGTCGGTCAGTTTGTCGTTGTTGACGATGACCAGCAGATCGAAGTCAGATTGATAGCCCTTGGCGGTGTGCGGTTCATCGACCCAGCCGCCACGCGCATAGCTGCCGTACAGGACGACCTTGAGGATGCGCGCGTTCTTCTTCCAATCCGAGGTCGCGATGGCGATCGCGTCGCCGAACTCCTCGAAGAGGATCTGGACGACGCGTTCCAGCTCGCGCTGCTTGGCCGGCGGGAGATGATCGATGTCGGTACGCATGTGCCGCGATCCTATCCGAGCAGGAGGCAAAAGAACAACCGCGCGGGGCAAGCCCGCGCGGCAGGAGGTCACCAGAAGCGCCACCAAGGACGCGGCGGCGCATCGACCATGCGGACGAAGTTGTACATCGCCCTGGCGAACAGCGCCTCGACTTCGGCGACGGTGATACCGAAGCGTTCCGCCACCGCGTAATAGTCGAGATCGTCGAACCGGATGGCACAGAATACGTCGCGCTGGTCGCGGGGAAGCTTGCGGATCGCGCGCCGCAGCCGACGCGCCAGCCGGGGATCGAGTTGGTCGGTCATGGGAAGTCTCCCGACACGAAGGAAGCTGGCGGCGCGGGGCCGCCAGCATGGAGGCTCAGGCCGCCTGACGCAGCGGCTCAGGGGTGACGGAGAGGCTCGTGACCTGCGCGGCGCGGGTGACGGTCGGCACCCCTCCCCGCCCGGTGTAGGCAGCGGGTGGGAACGCCATCCAGCGCGGCACCCAGCTTTCGACCTTGGCGCGGCCATTGCCGGTGAGGCAGTCGCGCACGATCCGGCGCTTGACCTTGCCGGTCGCCCCTTCGTTGGCCTTGGCCACGGTATCGCCCGCCACCTCGCGCAGCACCGCGCCGAGCACGTCACGATCCCGGATCATGTCGAGCAGCGTGTCGTCGGCCTGCCAGACCGTGGCCATGTCGGTGCCGAGCATCAGCCCCAGCACTTCGATCAGCGCGGAGCCAGCTTGCAGCGCCTCGGCCATCACGACCGCCGCCACGTCGAGCAAGGCAGGATCGGGAAGCTCGAGCAGGCGAAGGAACAGCCCGGCCACGCCGTGATCGCCGTCATAGCCGCCGGTGACGGTCGCGGCGTCCGCCTCGAAACCGAGCAGCGACAGCACGGCCTGCCGTTTCTCGGCGAACCGCGCCTCGGACGGACAGGCCCGCACGCTCTCGGCGACTTCGGGGCTCGCCGCGTGCTGGTCCTCGATCCGGACATTCCATAGCGGCGACCCGACAATGGCATGCGCCACCATCAGCCGCAGCGCGACCGAAGGGTGCCCGGCAAGATCGGCGCGCACCGCCGCGTGCCGGTGCAGATCGACGTAGTTGCGGATCGCAGAACTCGTCTCGGGCCGGACCGGCTTGTCTAGCACCTCAGCCATGTCCTGCTTCCTCGCCTCCTTGCGGGACAGATAGCCCTCATGGACGGTGACATCGCCGCGCGATCCGACTGCGACGAAGACCTTGCCGCCCTTGCGCTTCGGGCAGCGCTCATGCTCCCAGCTCTGGAACGCCTCGCCGGTCGGAAGCACGACCACCTCGCGCCACCCGGCTTCCCGATAGCTCTCGGCCTTGGCCTCGATGGCAGGCGTCTGCGCCGCCCAGAAGCTGGCGGCATCGGCGAAATAGCGCTCCTCGCCGAACAGGTCCGAAACGACCTCCCCGGAAAAATCGGCCACGTCGAACAGCGCTGCTCCCACCGGGATCGAAGCACCGCGGAACAGCCACGCCTTCAACGGGTGCCCGGTCGGGGTGTACGCCTCGGGATCGTCGAGCAGGACCAGCCAGTCGCGCTGCCGTGCCTTGGAAGCGAGCGTCAGATGCCGCACCGTCGCCACGTCGATCTCGCCCTTGCGGTACAGGCCCCGGATGCGCGGCAGCAGATTGCCCAGTGCCAGCGTCCGCTTCACCTGCAACTCGGTCAGCCCGAAGGTCAGTGCGATGTCCTCGGGCGTCCGCCCCTCGCGCACCAGCCGGGTGAAGCTCTCCCAGCGGGTCACCTCGTCGGCGTCCAGCCGCGCGACATTCTCGATCAGCGAGGCTTCCAGCGCCGCCGCATCGTCGCCCGCCGCCATGACCGCGCATGGCAACGGTTCGCGCTCCCCGCTCTCCTCCGCGACCGCCAGCGCCGCATGATAGCGCCGCTTGCCCGCCACCACCTCGAACCGGTCCTCCCCGTCCGATGGCCGCACGATCAGGGGCACGAGAATGCCCCGCGCCCGTACCGACGGCAGGATATTCGCGATGTCCGGCTTGCCCTTGGCGCGCATGTTCGCAGCCGAGACGCAGAGATTGGCGATATGGATGTGCCTGAGTTCCATCTTCCTTACTCCTCAACCACCGCAACCGGCGCCGGAATGGCGGGGTGGGCGGCAGGAGCGAACCGGCAGTCCCGCTTGAGCAGCGGGCCGCACCCGCAGGGCCGCAACGCAGTGGAGGACCTGGGCAGAGCCCAGGTTGCGGCATGCTGCGGCGGGGCTAGAGGGTAGCGACGCCCACCCCGCCAGTTCGAGTGCCGGAGGCCAACGCCGCCGCGCAACGCGCGGCGTCCGCAGCATGGCGCGCCAGCGCCGGCTCCGCAGGAGCCCATCGAAGACAGCTCTCTCGGATCCGGCCGGCCGTCGCGGCGGAGTGCGCGCGCAACGGTGCGCCAGCCGCCGCCGCGCCCTCCGGCCGGATCGAGTGTGCGACGCGGACAACAACAGGCGCTGCGGTCCCTGGCGGCTTCACAGAAGTCCGCCAGCGCACGCTCACTATTTATCGCGTTCCGTTGGCCGGCGCCTGCCGGCAGGATTGCTCCACCGGAGCGTTGCAACGTCAGCGATCGTCACCCGGATGGGCCGAGACGCATCGCGACTCGGCGCCGCGTTTCGCGGCGTAGAGCGCGGTCACGCGGAGCGTGAGACGCCCTGAGATCTCCTTCCTAAACCACTGAATCTACGCTGCTGTACGTTTGTGCACGCTTGGCGCGCATTGGCGCCCACTGACACTCCTAGGCCTCTTGCGCAGTCGCCAGCCCGCGCGCAGCCTTTCCGAGGGAGCACCACCACGCCGCACAAAAGCCCAAGGTGATAGCCATGCCAACCGACACTCAGGAACGTATCCTCCGGATCAAGACCGTCCTCGAACGCACCGGCCTCAGCCGGGCGACGCTGTACCGCAAGATGCAGACGGGCAGCTTTCCCCCAAGCATCAAGATCAGCACCCGCTGCGCCGGATGGTATGAGTCCGCGATCAACGCCTGGCTACACAATCCGAGATTCTATTCGGTGGACGACCAGCCCAGTCGCTAGAACCCAAGGCGAAACTGATCGACGGCCCCTGCGACGCGTGGCTCTTCGAGACGTCGTGCGATCATAGTCGCGAGTTTCGGTCGCGCTCACGCATCCCGGGGGTCGGCGCGGTGATACCAACGCGCACCCATCCCGGCGCCTCCTGAATTGCCTCGACGACAGCGGTTGCTTGATGGTCCACGACACGCAGCTCCTCAGAATCGATACAGACCGGAGCTACAGAATCGGCGATGTTCTACCTATGTTCCGCCGAAGCTCATTGCGACGCAATGGCGATCGCTGACAGATCCGGCTCGGCGTCGAGCTCCGAGCAAGGAACCCTCATATCCGGTCTAGCTGGCACTCGCGGCAACGCGGACTATTGAGGAAGCGTAGAGATCATTCGCCCCGTGGGCGTTGAGCGCGGCTCACTAAACTTGCGTAGAGGCGGATGTGGCTGCAGAGTTGGCGAATGCGCATTAGCCGTACCGACCTCGCGGATTACGCATATTTCCTTGCCATCGCAAAGCATCGTAGCTTTCGACGCGCGGGTATTGAGCTGGGCGTCAGCGCGTCGGCGCTCAGCCACTCCCTCAAAGGCCTGGAGGCGCGGACAGGCGTGCGCCTTCTCAATCGAACGAGCCGTAGCGTCACGTTGACCGCTGCAGGGGAGCAGCTTCGCGCGGAACTAGCCGATCCATTTGAAGCAATCGGCATCGCGGTGGATGGCTTGAATCGCTATCGCGACGAGCCGGCCGGTCGCATCAGCTTAAACGTCATGGAACAGGCCAGTTCCCTTCTGCTCGGGCCGGTATTGCCGGTGTTCGTGGAGCGCTATCCTGGGATCGCAGTCGATGTCACGGTCACAAATCACCTTGTCGACGTCGTCGCGCAAGGTGCGGATGCCGGCATTCGCTGGGGCGGGACGGTGCCAGAGGACATGATCGCACAGCGGCTATCGGGCGACATACGCTGGGTGATCGTAGGCGCGCCAGCATACATCGACCGACATGGCACGCCGGCACATCCACGAGATCTGGCAAATCACCACTGCCTCCGGCTTCGACTGGGTGACGACAGCATCTATCATTGGGAGTTCGAGAAAGACGGCGATGAAATCGCGATCGACGTGCCAGGGGCCATCACCCTGGACGAAACTCAGTTCGCGCTGACGCTGGCCTTGGCCGGCACTGGGTTCGCATATTTGCCCGAGCCCGTCGTGGCACCCCTAGTAGCTGTCGGCCGACTGCGCCTCGTCCTGGAAGACTGGGCGGCCATGGGCTCCGGATTTCACATCTATTATCCCGGCCGTCGCCAGCTTCCAATGGGGCTGCGGTTGTTGATCGACCTTATCCGCGAGCTGCGGCCGCTAGGGCTGTGATCGACAGGCGATCGATGAGGAACGCTCATCGCTTCATCGCATAGACTTCGGGTAATCCGCCTGGCCTTGAGAGCCTACATCCGTTGGGTCGACCCCGGGGCCATCTTGTCCGCGGCATCGCACGGAGGCCCTGCGTGGCGCAAATTGCTGTCCTCGATCAACCGGAGACCATCGCCGGTCCGCTTACCGAAGTACGGACCGGCTGGAGTGCGGTGCTTGCGCTTACGCTGTGCGTTTCGACGCTGATCGCGTCGGAGTTCATGCCGGTCAGTATTCTCACGCCGATCGCATCGGACCTTAATTTGAGCGAGGGCGCGGCAGGCCAGGCCATCGCCATCTCAGGCCTATTCGCGGTGCTGACCAGCCTGTCGATTCCCAGCATAACGCGCGGTATCGATCGTCGTAAATTGCTGCTGGGTCTCACCCTCGTCATGCTCCTGTCTGGCCTGACAGTAGCCCTGGCGCCGAACTATCTCGTGTTCATGATCGGGCGAGCCCTGATCGGCATCGTCGTCGGGGGCTTCTGGGCCATTTCGGCTGCAACTGTGATGCGGCTGGTGCCCAAACATCAGGTGCCGCGTGCACTTGGAGTGCTGAATGGAGGCAACGCCCTCGCGACCACTGTCGCTGCGCCACTTGGCAGCTTCCTGGGCCAGTATATCGGCTGGCGCGGCGCGTTCTTCATCGTGGTGCCGCTCGCTGTCCTCACATTTGCGTGGCAGTGGCTGACGCTACCGGCGATGCCGTCCGACCGGGCAAATAGCGCAAGCGCGCTCGGCATGCTGCGGCGCTCGACTACACGGATCGGTGCTGCGGCCGTTGCGATGCTATTCGCGGGCCAGTTCGCGCTTTTCACCTACGTCCGACCGTTCCTCGAGGGCGCGACACAACTCGGCGTTTCAACACTGTCGATCGTGCTTCTGCTGATGGGCGCCGGCGGACTGCTCGGCACCTGGCTCTTCGGCCGCCTCGTCATGCGCAGCCTGCCTGCAACGCTCATCATGGCGCCCGTCGCGCTCGCGATGATCGCCTGCGCTTTGGTGATCGTCGGCTCGCGTCCTGTTCCTGCTGCAGTCCTGCTGACGCTGTGGGGTGTCGTCGGCACCGGTGCGCCAGTGGCATGGTGGACCTGGGTCGCACGCCGATTTCCGAACGATGCCGAGGCTGGCGGCGGATTACTGGTGGCCGTGGTTCAACTCGCGATCACGTTGGGCGCCTCGGCTGGCGGGCTTCTGTTCGACGCGGGCGGATATCGCGCAACATTCCTGACCAGCGCCGCCCTGCTCGTCATCGGTGCGCTGCTGGCCGCGCTGGATGCTCGAATGGCCAATGCGGCGCCGACCGGAGCGACCACGCCATGCTGACCGTTTTTATCGCGGCGTTCGCCATCATGGGGCCGAACGTCCCTGCCCCCACACCTGAGAGGAACCAAGACATGGAAATCACGCGCAAGGAAGACATGAAGACGGTCGATGGTCCCGCCGACTATTTCACTGGCAAGGTCACCGTCACCGGTCAGTTCCAGCGCCCCGACCCGTCACGCGTCAGTGGCGCGATCGTACGCTTCGAGCCGGGCGCGCGCACTGCCTGGCACAGCCACCCGGCAGGCCAGACGCTCATCGTTACCGAGGGGGTCGGCTGGACCCAGGTCCAAGGCGGCCCGAAGCTTGAATTCCATGCCGGCGACATCCTGTGGTGCCCAGCCGAGCACAAGCATTGGCACGGCGCCACACCCCACAATGCCATGACCCACATAGCGATCCAAGAGAGTGTCAATGGCGCAAACGTGACCTGGATGGAGAAGGTGACGGACGAGGAATATCTCGCTCCGGTCGGCCACGAGTGACCCCGTGCCGCACGTGATCGTGAAACTATGGCCGGGCAAGACCGAAGCGCAGAAGCTGAAACTCTCGGACGCCATCGTCCGGGAAGTCATGGCCATCCTGCAATATGGCGAAGAAGCCGTCTCGGTCGGCTTCGAGGAAGTGCCCGCGTCCCGGTGGTCGGACCATGTCTATGGCCCCGACATCCAGGACCGATGGGAACTGCTCACCAAGCGACCCGGCTACGGGCGCGAAACGCTAAATCGAATGGCCAGCACATGATCCTCGATGAGACTTTTACCCTGACGAACGGGGTGCGCATTCCGAAGCTGGGCTTTGGAACATGGATGATCCCTGACGGCGATGCCGCACGCGCGGTGCGCGGCGCGATCGAAACCGGCTATCGCCACATCGATACGGCCCAGGCATATGCCAACGAGCAAGGCGTCGGCGAAGGCCTGCGTCGTAGCGGCGTTCCCCGCGATCGACTCTTCGTCACGACCAAGCTAGCGGCCGAAAGCAAGAGCTACCCCGACGCCAAAGAGCGTATCGATGACTCGCTGCGAGCGCTCGGGCTCGATCATATCGACCTCATGCTTATCCACAGTCCACAGCCCTGGGCCGAGTTCCGGGAAGGCGACCGCTATTTCGACGGCAATCTGCAGGCATGGCGCGCCCTTGAAGAGGCGCACCAGGCCGGCAAGCTCCGAGCGATTGGCGTATCCAACTTCGAGCGGCCCGACCTCGACAATCTGCTCATCAACGGCAGCGTGAAGCCGCTGGTCAATCAGATACTGGCCCATGTCGGAAACACGCCGTTCGACCTGATCGAATATTCGCGCTCCAAGGGAATTCTGGTCGAAGCTTATTCGCCGGTCGCGCACGGCGCAGTCCTGAGCGATGCCGGACTGGGCGCAATCGCCACGCGATATGGTGTCAGCATCGCGCAGCTCTGTATTCGCTATTGCCTGCAGCTCGGTCTGCTGCCGCTGCCCAAGACGCTGAACCCGGCGCACATGCGCGACAACGCTGCTGTCGATTTCGTGATTTCCGACGCGGACATGGACGCCTTGAAAGGCGTCCGAGGCAGCACCGACTATGGTGAGGCGAGCAAATTCCCCGTCTTCGGCAAGAAGCGGCAAGCGGAGCATCCGACGACCTAACTCTTTCATCGCAGCGCGGGCGATCGCGCGCAACAATCACGGGAGCCTATCAGATGGATTATAAGCATCTTGGCCGCACGGGGCTGAAGGTCAGTCGCCTCGCCCTCGGCACGATGAACTTCGGAGAGCTGACCGACGAGGCGACCAGCTTCGTGATCATGGACGAGGCGCGGGAGGCCGGCATCAACTTCTTCGATTCCGCCGACGTCTACGGCGGCCCACAAAAGCCCGACATGGAGAAGGGCTACGGTATCTCCGAAGAAATCATCGGCAGCTGGTTGGCGCAGGATGCCAGCCGCCGTGATCGGATCGTGTTGGCAACCAAGGTCTATCAGCCGATGGAGACCGGTCCGAATGACAAGTATTTGTCGGCCTACCACATCCGCCGTGCGTGCGAGGCGAGCCTCCGGCGGCTCAAGACCGACCATATCGACCTCTACCAGATGCATCATGTCGACCGGGAGACGCCCTGGGAGGAGATCTGGCAGGCGATGGAGCAACTGATCCGCGAGGGTAAGATCACCTATGTCGGATCTTCGAACTTCGCGGGCTGGGACATCGCGACTGCCCAAATGACGGCGCGGTCGCGCCACACCCTCGGCCTGGCTTCGGAGCAGAGCCTCTATAATCTTACCCAGCGGACGATCGAGCTGGAGGTTATTCCGGCACTGCGGCACTTCGGCATTGGTCTCATTCCTTGGAGTCCGATCGGAAAGGGCCTTCTTGGCGGCGCGCTGCGCAAGATCGAAAACGGTCGTCGCGCCTCACCGCAGATCCAGCGGCAGATCGAGGCCAAGCGGCCGCAGATCGAAGCGTATGAGGCGCTGTGCGATGCGCTTGGTGAAGCGCCGGCTGATGTGGCGCTCGCATGGCTGCTCCATAATCCAGTCGTCACGGCGGCGATCAGCGGCCCTCGGACCGTCGATCAACTCCGCGAAAACCTCAAGGCACCGACGCTCCGCCTCTCGGGCGAAACGCTCAAGGCGCTCGATGAGATCTGGCCCGGACCCGGCGGCGAGGCGCCCGTTTCCTATGCCTGGTAATCCGCCCCGGCTGCCCACCACTGTGGTCCGCAATGGTCGAGCTGCGCGACGTCTCGCCGCGGCCGCGATCAGCTTCGTAAAAACCTCTTCGCTTATTATCGCAGGAGTCATTGTCATGACCGCATCCACTGCCAACGCCCAGCAGCCAAATGTGGCTGGCCGCCGGTTTTCTCCCGAGCAGGTTCGCGCCGTCGCGCCAGCGTTGGAGAGGTATACGCAGGATCGTCTCTACGACGACGTCTGGAAAAGGCCCGGCCTCAACCGACGCGACCGCAGCCTCGTCACTATCGCGGCGTTGATCGCGCGCGGTCAGGCCGGCGCGCTGACCTATTACGCGGATCAGGCACTCGAGAACGGTGTCAAACCGCGCGAGATTTCCGAGACGATCACGCACCTCGCTTATTATTCCGGCTGGGGTAATGCGATGGCCGCTGTCGGGCCTGTGGGCGAGGTGTTCGCCAAGCGTGGGATCGGGTCGGACCAGCTTCCGGCCGAGGAGCCGCAGCCGTTGCCGCTGAACGAAGCCGCCGAGGCACAGCGAGCCAGGAACGTCGGCGAGCAGTTTGGCTCCGTCGCCCCGGCGCTGGTCGAATACACGACCGATTATCTCTTCCGAGATCTTTGGCTGCGTCCCGATCTGGCGCCGCGGGACCGTAGCCTGATCACCGTCGCGGCTCTGATCGCCTCCGGACAGGTCGCCCAAATCACCTTCCACCTGAACCGGGCGATGGACAATGGTCTGACTGAGGAGCAGGCCGCCGAGGTCATCACGCATCTCGCTTTCTACGCGGGCTGGCCCAACGCCATGTCGGCGCTGCCGGTCGCTAAGGAAGTGTTCGCTAAGCGCGCACAGGCCGGCGGAACGAAGTGACGGCGCTGGCGCTCGAACCACCCCCGAGCAGGCACGCGCCGATACTTTCCATCGCGCCGATTGCCGCGGTTGTGTTCAGCGCCTTCTTCGTTTTCGGACTGGCGCTGCCCGTGCTGCCCCTCCACGTCCACGACGGTCTCCGCATGAGCCCGTTCGTGGTCGGGCTGGTCGCGGGCGCCCAGTTCGCTGCCGCGCTCGTCTCACGCCTATGGGCGGGTCGGATCACCGACACACGCGGACCTAAGCGTGCCGTGCTTATCGGTCTCTGCGCCGCCGTGGCGGGTGCCGCGTGCTACCTATTGTCTCTCACGCTAATGCAGCGACCCTCCGTGTCAGTCGCCGTGCTTCTCTGCGGTCGCGTCCTGACCGGCGGGGCAGAAAGCCTGATCATCACGGGCGCCATGCTATGGGGGCTGGGACGCGTTCCGGCCGAGCGCTCGGCCCAGGTGATCGCCTGGACCGGAATGGCAATGTTCGCGGCGATGGCGATCGCAGCGCCAGTTGGCAGCGCTCTCTTCGCTAGGTTCGGTTTCGTCGGCATTGCGCTTGGCAGCGCAATAATCCCTTTGGTCAGTTTGGCGCTGATCGCCCCGGTCCGACCGCTCGCCCCGGCCGCGTCTGCTAGATCGTCCCTGTCTTCAGTGCTGGGCAAGGTGCTCCTGCCCGGCCTCGGATTTGCGCTCAGCGGCATCACTTTCGGCGCCGCGACGGCGTTCCTAACACTCTACTTCGCTGTCGAGGGGTGGCCGGACGGCGCACTCGCTTTCACCACATTCGCCGTGGCCCTCATCGTCACCCGGGTCGTCGCGGGCCATCTCCCCGACCGCTTCGGCGGGGCGCGCGTCGCCGTGTACTCCTTGGCCGTTCAGGCAGTTGGACTGGCCCTCATCGGAATAGCCAGCGCGGGGTGGATTGCCATCATCGGCGCTGCGGTGTCGGGCGCGGGTTTCTCGCTGGTGTTCCCGGCTTTGGGATTGGAGGCTGTCCGACGCGTGCCGCCGGCCAGCCGTGGAATGGCGATGGGAACTTACAATGCGTTCCTCGACTTGACGCTCGGCGTGGGAAGTCCACTCCTCGGCCTGCTTGCCGGACACATCGGCATCTTTGCGGTATTCTATGCAAGCGCGGTCGCGGCTGTGCTGGCGATTCCCGTGGCGCTCCACCTGCTGAAGCGCGGCGGTTAGGGAGTGCGAATTATGAGGACGATCCTGATGGCCGTTTCCGCCACGATCCTGTCACCCTCTGCCGGTGACGCGAACCCTGCAGGCGATCCGCCGATGGTTCGGATCGCGGAGATCGAAGTCGATTCCGCTCAGCTAGAGGCTTACAAGGTTCTCTTGGCAGAAGAACAGGAAGCTTCTGTACGGCTCGAACCGGGGGTGCTGATGCTTCACTCGGTCGCCATTACCGAGCATCCCACTCAAATCCGCCTGCTCGAGGTCTACGCAAACCGCAGTGCTTACGAGGCCCACATCAGGTCACCGCACTTCGTGAAGTACAAGACTTCCACCGAACGCATGGTGAAGTCGCTGAAGCTTATCGCGACGACGCCGATCTTGCTTTGCGCGAAGTCGCAGGGCGAAGCCGCGAATCCCGACTTTGCGTGCCGTTGAGTGTGGTGAGGGATCATTCCATTCGCTTTCGCAAGCCTGGACCTACACCTGTTTGCGGGCGATCGATGCCTTCTTTGCTGTTCGGGTCAGCCGGGCTACTTCCTTCGCCCAAGCCTTAAGAGCGACGCCTTTCTCGCCGAGATAGTTGTGCCGCTGATATACGCCGACGATGCCCGCGCGTGACCCCGACAGATGATTAAGTACCGCCTCGGTCACTTCGAGACGGACGCCCAAGCGCTGCATGCCCGTGGCCAACGTTCGACGAAGATCGTGGAGCGTCCAATGCGGAACGGGTTCACCGATATGGGTTTCGAGCGCTGCTCGGATGCGCGTCATCGCTTTGCTGAAACCGCTGGGGCCTGCATCCCAATTGCCGCGGGCCGGGATGAGCTTGTCGCTTTTGTGCGATGCCAGCAGGGCCTTCACGATCGCAAGCGCCGGTGCCGACAAGGGCACGAGATGGGCCGCGCCGTTCTTCGCCCTGTCGCTCGGGATCGTCCACATACCACGTTCAAGATCGAACTCGGCGCGGTTCGCTTCGAAAACCTCGTTTCGTCGCTGGCCGGTAAGAAGGAGCAGCCGGATGGCCGGCCCGAACGGTTGCGCTTCGCCTTCAAGAACCAGGCAGAGCGCGCCGATCTCGTTCTCGGACAGCACTCTCTCCCGCGATTTCGGCTTTGGTGGCCTGCCCGCATCGCGGCAAGGGTTCCCCGGAAGGCGGTCCAACCTCGGCAACGCCCAAGTGTAGAATGCCGAAAAATAGGCAAGAATGTTCCGCGCCATGACCGGGGTACGCTGCGCGATCTCATCGATGAAGCGCGTTATCTCGCTTCGCGTAATGCCATCTGCCGCGCGGTCACCGAACTCGGGCAGGATGTGGCGTTCGAACACGCGCTCAATTTCTCCGACCTTGCGGAGATGGGACTTCGACTTCCTGTAGCCGGGCCAGAGCGCCCTGACGGTGTGCCCAGAGACCGTTACTCGCCGTGGCTTCGGTAGTGCCGTTACAGGGTCGGCCTTCATTTCTACATCGGAGAGGATTTGCCGCGCCTTCTTGCGGGCGTCGTTGAGCGTCATGCGCTCTGAATATCGACCGAGAGTGATGTTGCGGCTTTTGCCGGCGACGCGCTTGCGCAACATGAATGTCTTCGTGCCCGAGACGCCCACGCGCAATCGCAAGCCGGGAACTACGGAATCCGGAAATTCGACCTGACCAGCAACCGGAGGCTTGAGCGCCAGAATTTTGGAATCGCTCAGCGCGCCGTTACCTGCTCTGCTACCTTCGGGGCGCCGTTGAACAATCGGATCAGCGGCTCTCGATACCTTGTCGTTACCTTGTGCCATAACCTTCTGAACTCCGCTCAGATGGTAGAATCGGCCGTTACCTTAGGTAGCGTTTGACCGAAATACCGTGCGATTGAGTGAAACATCATGGCACGTAAGCTATTGCAAACAAGACATCCTCAGACGATGTGAAACCTATTTGGTTCGCTCTTAATCAGCGGGTCCTAGGTTCGAGCCCTAGTGCGTCCACCATCCTTTCTCTCTACATCTCAACACCTTACGCCGTCCTGCGACGCTAAAATCAGCACGCCCCTGCGAGGGGCTGCGGATGATTTTGCACCATCGGCTTCCGCAGTTTCCTGCGCCTCTCCGTCTTCGCGGATTTTTGGCACAAAAGTCAGCTGGTCCGCATAGGGCTGAAGATGCTTCACCGACATGTGCGCATAGCGGCGCACCATCGACTCCGACTTCCACCCTCCCAGCTCCTGCAGCACCCAGGTGGGCACGTCGCTCTGCCGAAGCCAGCTCGCCCAGGTGTGCCTGAGGTCGTGCCAGCGAAAGTCGATGATCCCGCATTCCGCCAGCGCGGCGCGCCAGGTGCGTGTGTTCGCCGAACGGAGCGGCTTGCCCCGATAGGTGAACGGCGACTGCGACAGAGCGTACGACCGGATATTTGCGGCCCTCGACTTGATCAGCCCGGCGAGAGGCAGCAAGCTAAGGACTTAGGCCGCCGGGAAGGCCTGCCACTGCTGCAGAGGCAACAGCGTGCCGTGCTTCTTGCTGGGTTAGCACCAGTCAGCCAGGCGTCCGACGGCACTATAGCCGCGTAAAACCTGTTATCTTTCGTAACTTACCTGAATGGCATGCCCTTTGCTGTTCCTCCTTCGACCGCGGCGCGCCGCAACGAACCATCGGGGGATCCACCTTGTCCAGCCTGTCCAATCGCACCGCCGCGGCCCTTCTCGCGCGATCCAGCATCGCCGCGCTGACACTGGTGTGCGCCACGCCCGCGCCAGCAGCGCCCCGGGAGGAGGATGCCACCAGGGCAAAGGCTGCCGAGACTTCGGAAGTCGACACCGAAGAGGACCGCGCCCACCCAGGCACCACCGACATCGTCGTCACTGCGCAACGGCGCGAGCAGCGATTGCAGGAGGTGCCCACCGCCGTGACGGCGCTCAGCTCCGAACTGTTCAGCGAGGCCGGCATCGGTCGCTCGGCGAACGAAGTGCTCAATCTGGTGCCCAACGCCTCGGCCGGCACCCAGCAACACGGCCGCCCCCGCTGGTGGATCCGCGGCGTCGGCGCTGGCCAGCAGCAACTCGACCTCGCCAACCCGGTCGGCTTCTATCTCGACGACGTCTATATCAGCAATGCGAGCGCGACGGGCCTGCCGCTGTTCGATATCGAGCGCGTCGAAGTGCTGCGCGGGCCGCAGGGTACGCTGTGGGGCAAGAATACCACCGGCGGCGCGATCAACGTCATCTCGAAGCGCCCCTCACTCACCGGAGGCGCCGACGAGAATTACGTTAAGCTCGAATATGGCAGCTTCGACAACAAGATCGCCGAGGCTGGCGTCGGCGTCGCGGTCGTACCCGATATGTTGGCGGTGCGCGTCTCCGCGCGCATCGACGATCGCGAGGGCCGCTTCACCAACCTGTTCACCGGCGAGAAGTCGAACGCGGTTCGCGACAATGTCGTCCGCGGCCAGCTGTTGCTCGCCCCCGCAGCCGGGTTCGAGGCGCTGCTCAGCCTTCATTATCGCGACTACCAGACCGATGGCAGCTATTGGACAACGGCCAGCTATCTGCCGAGTGGAATATTCCGAAACGGCTATATCCCGTCGACCGACAAGGACGAGATCAGCACCAATGCGGGCGAGTTCAGCCGCACCACTCAGTTCGGCGGATCGCTGCATCTCGACTGGGACGTGGGGGCGCTGTCGCTAACTTCGATCACCGGTTATGAGCGGTTCAAGACGCGCGGGGCCGGCGACGGCGACTATACGCCGCTCGAGATCTCGCGCAGCTACACCCGCGCGCGCAGCCAGCAATGGACCCAGGAGTTGCGGCTTGCCTCGCCGCAGGCCGAGCGGCTGAACTGGATCCTTGGCCTCTATTATTTCAACGAGAAGATCGATTCCAGCGCCTGGTCCGCCACCCTGCCGCCGGGTTCGGTGCAGGCCCAGCCGGGCAGCACCGCACCTGCGGCCTACAGCCTGACTCGCTACGATCATCGCGCAGAGAGCGGCGCCGCCTTTGGCAGCGCGACCTTCGACTTTTCCGATGCCGCCCGGATCACGCTGGGCGCGCGCTGGACCCGCGAGACCAAGACGCTCGACTTCGATCGAAGCGCGTCGCCGAACGCGGCCGCCACATCGTGGAGCAACTATGCGCACTGGTGGGACAGCTATACCGGGAGCTTCGGCGGGCCCGGCACCTTTTCCAACGACCTCAAGCGGACATGGGACGCCTTCACCTATGACGTGACGCCCTCGTGGACGATCGCGCCGGACAATCTGCTCTATTTCAAATATTCGCATGGCGTGAAATCAGGCGGGTTCAACACCGCGGCAACGCTGCCCGTCGCGCTGGTGGCCGTCGAGCCCGAAAAGCTCGACGCATTCGAGCTCGGCTACAAGTCGCAATGGTTCGATCGCCGGCTGACGTTCAACGCCACCTTGTTCCACTATGACTATCGCGACGTGCAGATCAACGTGGTCGGCCCCAATCCGGGCGCGGTGGGCGGCGCGACCGTCTCGTATCTGCAGAACGCAGCCAGGGCGCACACCAATGGCGGCGAGATCGAGCTGGAGGCGCGGCCGGCCGGGGGGCTGACGCTCACCGGTGCGGTCGGCATCCTCGATACCAAATATGACGAGCTGCAGGTCATAAACGGCGGCGCCGACCTGTCGGGCGCGCGCTTCGTGCGTGCGCCGAAGCTGACCCTCAACGGCAGCGCGACCTACACCATCCCGCTCGGCGGAAGTGGCAGCGTCGATCTGGCGGCGGACGCGCGCTATACCTCTCGGCAATTCTACTACATCACGCCGCAAGACACGGTGAACCGCTACCTGCTCACCCAGAAAGGCTATACGATCGCCAACGCCCGGATCAGTTACACCGACGCGAGCGACCGCTACACGGTCTCGGCCTTCGTCAACAACCTGCTCGATGCCGATTACCTCAACCACGCGCTTCCGGCCGCCAATCCTGCCCAGGCGATCACCGGGGACACCGTCGCCTGGGCCGATCCGCGTACCTATGGCGTGTCGTTCATCGTCCGCTTCTGACGCGTTGGGAAGGCCTGACCTTCCCGTCTCGAAACACGAAAGAGGCGCCGACGGCTAGGGCCGCCGGCGCCTCTTCTGCCTTACAACGACGCTACTCGGCAGCTTGCAGCAAAACGCGTTGCTCCCGGCCGAGCAGCGGCAGGACCTCCTCGCCCACGCGGTACGCCTCTTCGAGATGCGGCGTCCCGGCGAGGATGAAGGCGTCGGTGCCGCGCACGATCAGTTCGTCGAGCCGGGCGGCGCATTGCTCGTAGCTGCCGACGATGCCGAGCGCCGGCCCGCCACGCAGCAGGCTGAACCCGCCCCATAGATTGGGCGCTACGATCAGCTCGTCGTAGCGCGTCGCCTCGCTGGGCTTCAGCGCCTGCTGACGCGCCGCGCCGACGGAATCGGTCGGACCACCGCGCGCCTGCCGACGGCGCTCGGGACTCAGGCTCTCGAAGCCGGCGCGGACCTCGGCCCAGGCTTCCTCCTCGGTCGGCCGTGCCACGAGATCGACCCGCACCGCGCATTTCTGCTTGCCACCGAGTGCCGCGGTACGTTCCTTAATCCGAGCGAATTTGTCGGTGAGCTGGTCGAACGGCTCGAGCCAGGAGAGATAATAGTCGGCGTGCTTCGCCGCGGACTGCAGCGCCGCGTCGGACGAGCCGGAGAACCAGATCTCCGGGATTTCTTCCTGCGCGAGCAGCGGCGACAGGCCGCCGCCCTGCACCTGATAGAAGCGCCCGTCATAAGAGAAGCCTTCGCCCCGCCACACGCCTTTGAACACATCGAGGAACTCGGTGGTGCGGCCATAGCGATCGTCATGACTGAAGCTGTCTCCCCACCAGAGCTGCGAAGGACCGCCACCGCCGGTGATGATGTTGAACACAGTCCGACCGCCGGTCGCGCGCTGCAGGCTCGCCGACATCCGCGCGGCATGAACCGGGTTGAGGAACCCCGGCTGGAACGCGATCATGAAGCGTAAGGCCTTGGTCTCGCGCGCGAGCAAGGGCGAGATCACCCAGGGGTCGTCGGTATTAGGGAAGGACGGGATCAGCCCGCCGATGAAGCCGACGCTTTCGGCCGCCTTCGCGATCGCGGAGAGATGGTCGACATAGCGGAACCCGTCGTCTTCGCCGTTCCGGTCGAGGCCCGGTGCGACGTTGCGCGGGCTGATCGGCGACCAGTCGCCGCGATCATAAGCGGTGTCACGAAGACTGCCGTGGCAGCCGTGGCTGGGCAGGCGCCAATAGAAATCGATGGTCATGCGCGCATCCTTCAAGCAGCAGCAGCAGCCACGCGCTCGCTCAGCGCGCGGAAACGGGGAAGCACCTGCTGGCCGATCCGGTACGCCTCTTCGAGCGAGGACGGCGCGGTCAGGACGAAATGGCGGAACCCAGGCGTGGCGAGATCCGCCAGCCGCTCAGCGACTTCCTCGTAGTTGCCGACGATCGCGCTGTCGGGCAGTCCCGCGCGTTCGGCGTCGCGGCGCGCATCTTCGGCCTTGTCGCGTGCCAGGACGGGCTGGATCAAGCCGAACTCGACCGAGCGGCCCGCCCGCAGCGCCAGTGCATCGAGCGTCTCGACGAGACCGCGGAGCTGGGACAGCGGTGCCGCCGCTAACAGATGGACGTCGGCCGCCCGCGCCGATAGCGCGAGCGCCTCCTCGCTTTCACCCTGCAGGAACACCTGCGGGAAAACGACGCGATTGAGCGGCGCAAGGAAGCCGCCGCCCTGCACCTCGAAATGCTTGCCGGCGAAATCGAACGGGCGTTCGGAATGGACGCCGCGCGCGACGGTAAGGAACTCCTCGACGCGAGCGTAGAGATCCTCTTCGGAGACGTGATCACCTTCGCGCGCGCGCGCCATCACGTCACCGGGACCCGCGATCGCCCAGCCGAGCCGTTCCTGCGTCTGACGCTGGAAGCTGACGGCCTGCTTTGCGGCATAGACGGCCGACCCCGCCGACGCCGGAAACTCGGGGATCAGCGTGAGCCGCGGCGCCTCGCGCACGATCGCCGCCGCGACGATGGTGGCGTCGTCGGATTCCGGACGGTGAGGCAGGAAGAGCCCATCAAAGCCGGTCTGCGCGGCCGCCTGGGCGATTTGCGCATAATAATCGTAACGGTTGAGTGTCTGCGGACGCACGTGGCGGAAAAGCCCCGACAGGCGGGCCCCGCGCTCTGAACGCGCCGGGTCGTCCGCGACATCCAGCTGCCAGTAGGTCCGGATCGTCATGCCGCATGCCTTTCATCAGCGAAGGCGGGCTGGCCCAGCCGCCCGGCGAAGACCGTCTCGGCGATCGGGCGCCGCGCGCTCGGGCTCTCGCCGGCGTGAAAATCGGCGTGGAGCGTGTCGAGGGCGCCCTGGCGGCCCAACGCGACGATCGTCTCGATCGCGAAGTCATCCGGCACCGCCAGCCGTTCGCGCGCGGCGTCGCGGTCGAAACCGCCGATCCCATGGGTGTGCCAGCCGAGCAGCAGCGCCTGATGCGCGAAATTGGTCCATGCCGCGCCGGCGTCGAAGCTATGCGAAACATTGTCGACGATCGCGCCGCGCCGCTCGAGCTTCAGCTCAGACAGAACGACGATCAACGCCGAGGCGCGCGACGCCCAGAGGGCGTTGCGCGGCGCGAGCAGCGATACGAATGTCTCCCAATGCGCGTCGCCCTGCCGCGCGATCAGGAAGCGCCACGGCTGCACGTTCGAGGCCGAGGGCGCCCAGCGTGCTGCCTCGAAAGCACTCGCCAGCACCGCGTCGGGCACCGGCTCGCCGGTGAAGCTGCGCGGCGACCAGCGATCGACGAACAAGGGCGCAACCGGATGATCGGGGATGCGGGCCATCAGCGCACCTCCCGGCCGGGAAGGTGGATGAGGTTCGACGGCCCGCCGGGCGCGGCAGTGAGTTCGGCCAAGATCTCGTCCTTGAGGCGATGGAGAAGCGGGGCGGCGCGGTCGCGCGGGTGCGGCAGGTCGACTTCGACGATGCGTTTGATGCGGCCCGGGTCCGGCGCCATCACCACCACCCGGTCGCCGAGATACAGCGCCTCCTCGACATCGTGGGTGACCATCAGCATCGTCGAGCGCTGTGCCATCCAGATGCGCTGGAGCTCGTTCTGGACCCGCACGCGAGTGAGCGCGTCGAGCGCGCCGAGCGGCTCGTCGAGCAAGAGCAGCTTGGGTTCGGTGACCAGCGCGCGGGCGATCGCGGCGCGCTGCGCCATGCCGCCCGACAGCTGGTGCGGATAGGCGGTCTCGAATCCGGTCAGGTTCACCAGCGCGATATGCTCGGCGACGATCTGCGCGCGGCGCGCCCTGGGAATGTCGGTGTTGAGCAAGGCTAGCTCGATATTCTGCTCGAGCGTCATCCAGGGAAACAGCCGGTGATCCTGGAAGACGATGCCGCGATCGAGACTGGTCGTGGCGACGCGCTCGCCGTCGAGCCGGATCTCCCCGCGATATTCGTCGTCGAGCCCGACGATCAGGCGGAGCAGGGTCGATTTGCCGCAGCCCGACGCGCCGACGATACTGACGAACTCGCCCGGGCGGATGTCGAGATTGATCCCTTCGAGCACCGGGCGGGGGGCGCCGGCGATCGTGAAGCTCTTGTGCAGATCGCGTATCGCAAGCGCGCCGCTCGCGGCGGGGCCGGCATCGGCTGCCGGTCGCGCAAATGGCTCGTGGATCATCGGACTCTCCTTCTCAGCGCAGGGGCGCCTGCCAGCGCAGCAGATGCTGGCGGAGACGCAGGAACAGATGGTTGATCGCGAAGCCGAGCGCCGCGGTGACGAGGATCGCGACAAGGATGATGTCGAGCCGCTGCTGTGTCTGGGCGAGTTGCATCGTCACGCCGAGTCCGCCGCCGACGCCGAGCAGGATCTCGCTGGCGATCGACGCGATCCACGCGAAGGCCAGCCCTTGGGTAAGGCCGGTCAGGATCAGCGGCAGCGCCGCGGGCAGGAGGATCAGCCGGAAGCGCTGGAGCGGCGTGAAGCCATAGATATGCCCGACCTCGACAAACCGCCGCTCGACATTGGCGACGCCTTCGAAGCTGTTGAGCAAGGTTGGGAAGAAGGCCGAGAGGCTGACGACGATCAGCTCGGTTCCCTGCCCGGTGCCGACCCACAGCCCCAGTAACGGCAGCCAGCCCATCAGCGGCACCTGCCGGATCGCCTGGAGCAGCGGATTGAGCAGGCGATCGAGCGGACGCGAGATCGCCATCGCCACCCCCAGCGCGATCCCCAGCGTGCCGCCGATCGCGAGCCCCGACAGGCTGCGCGACAGCGTCGCCGCCATGTCCGAGACCAGGCTCCCGTTCACCGCCAGCTCGACGAATGCCGCGCCGACGGACTGGAGTGGCGCGAACGCAAGCGCATGTGCGCCGCCCGATTGCGACTGTATCTGCCACCAGAGCAGAAACAGCCCCGGTGCGACCAGCCCGATCCCTACGCGCGCCCAGCGGTTTGCGAGCAAGGCTCTCATGCCGCCCTCCAGCGTGCGGCGCGGCGCTCGATCGCCTTGGCGCCGCGATCGAGCAGAAACCCGATCACGCCACTCACCACCACGCCGGCCAGCACCACGTCGATGCGGAACATCTGGCGCCCCATCTCCATCATCTGGCCGATGCCGCTGTCCGCTGCGAGAAGCTCGGCGGCGATCAGAACGACCCAGGCACGGGTGAGCGCGACGCGCAGGCCGGTGACCACCGCCGGCAGCGTGGCGGGAATGAGGATCCGCCAGATCAGGTCGCGCAGCCGGGTCCGGTAGACGCGCGCGACTTCGAACCATGCCCTGGGCACGCCGCGGATCCCGTCGAATGCCGCCAGCGCGACGGGAAAGAAGGCGGCGAGCACGACGATCGCGACCTTGAACTGCTCGTCGATGCCGAGGAAGATCACCAGCATCGGCACGAACGCGATCACCGGAACCTGCCATACCGCGAAGAAGAAGGGCGCGAATGCCGCTTCGGCGAGGCGCGACAGCGCGATCGCCGCACCGAATGCGAGCCCTGCGAGCGCGCCGATCGCGAAGCCCAGGGCCAGCCGCGTCATGCTCTCGCCGACATGGCGCTGGAGTTCGCCGGTCTCCGCGAGCTGCCAGAGCGTGCGCGCGACTTCGCTCGGCGGCACCAGCACTTGCGGCGGAAATACCCCGCTCAGACAGGCAAGCTGCCACAGCGACAACAGCGCGATCGGCGCGAGCAGCGAGGCGAACGACGACGACCCTCGCGAAGAATGCACCCGAAGCGCAGGGAGTGCGGCACTGGCCATCAGGAGGCCTTGGGCGCGGCAACCTGCGCCTGGACCGGCTTGGGCGCGGTCGGGCTCCAGAAGCCCTCGAGCTTCGCGTCGCGCAACGCCGGGCCGACGAAGCGGCGGTCGATCAGCTTGTCGACATCGACCTTGTTGCGCACCAGCCCACGTTCATAGGCATAATCGGCGACCGAGCGATAATGGTCGACCAGCTCGGTCGTGAAGGTCGGCGAGAAGCGCTCGCGCCACGGAATGCCGTCATTGGCATAGTCGCGCGCGATGATCTCGACAGGCATCGCGCCGCGTGCGGAATCGCGGATCACCCTGTCGCGATTGGCGTCCTGCGCCGACCAGGCTGCGGCACGGACATAGGCGTCGACCACCAGCTGGGTCAGCTCGGGATTGGCATCGACGAAGTCGCCGCGGCCGAACAGCTCGGCGCGCATCCGCCAGTCGGCCGGGCCCTCTTTGGTCGACCAGATCACGCGGCCGGCACCCTTCTGTTCGAGCAGCAACCCATCGGAGAGCAGGAAAGCCGCGTCGACATTGCCCGAGGCCAGCGCGGCGGGTGTCGCGGCAGGGTTGATATTGACGATCTTGAAATCGCTTTGCTTGAGCCCGTTGGCATCCAGCAGCTTGGAGAAGGGCAGTTCCCAGGGCCGGCCGCGGTGGAGCGCGATACGCTTGCCCTTGAGATCGGCAATGCTCGTGGCGGCAAGACCGTTGCGCACGACCAGATAGGAATGGAGCCCCTGCCCCACCGGCGCAACCAGCTTGAGCGGGACGCCGCCTGAGACCGCGATGATCGCCGGAAAGTCGCCATAAGCGGCGAAGTCGATCCGCTTGCCCGAGAAACCCTCGTTGATCAGCGGCGCGCCGACCGCGGTCGGGACCGGGGTCAGCGCCAGCTCGACGCCACGCCTGGCCAGCTCGGCCTTGAGCCATCCGTCGCGCAGGACCACGCCGGTAAGGCCATTATAGACCTGCCGACCTTCGAACGGATAAGCGATCCCCGCAATCGTTAGCGTCTTCGGCTTGCCGCCCGCATCGCCGCGGAACTGGAAGGCTATCAGCGCAATGACGGCGAGCAGCACGCCCGCCCCGATTACCCAGGACTTGATCGATTTTAGTTTCTGGCTCGCCACGCTTCGGCACTCCTTTTGCCGGAGATCGATGCACTTCACGTGCCAAGCGCGATGCAGGAGAGCGGCGCGATGCGCGCAGTGACTTCCACCGGTTCGACTGCGCAATTCGAAACACTCCGGCAGCAAACACTGCGCGAAATGCAGCGGTCTGCGCGACAGCTTCGGCCAGCAGCCTTGCCGGACAGGCTGGCATGGGGTTTGCTGAGACCCGCGGTCGAGAAGGACTGTATATCGGGAGACGGACTATAATGTCGGCCAACGCCGCTGCGCAGCCGGAATGTATCTGGATCACGCGCTGTCCGGTGCCCGCGGCTTCCGGGGTCTCATGGTCGCTCGGGTGGATGGACGCAGCCTTCGGGCATGACGGCATCGCCGTGAAGCGCGTGCGCGAGGCCGGCCTGAACCTCGTCGCATCCGATCCCGAGCGGCAGGCACGCACGCTGTTTCGCGAAGGCGGGAACATTCAAGCTCTGGCCGCCCGCGCGAATGGCGCTCCTACGCGGGTCATCGGCCTGACCTGGATCGACGAGCGTCAGGCGATCATGGTCCGCCCCGACACGCCGATCATGGGTCCCGCGGACCTCAAGGGCCTGCGTTTTGCCCTGCCCGGCTTCGCCCGAACCCGCGGCGAGAGCATCGCGCGCGGCATGGCGCTGCACGGCATCAAGGGGGCGCTCGCACTCGGCGAGCTCGATCTCGACGATGTCCAGATGATCGACCTGCCCGCTCCGCCCGTCGAGCAGCCCACTGCCGCGGGCATGCGCCGATTGTGGCTCGGACTGGAATGGCTCGCCGAAGGGCGAGTCGACGCCGTCTATGTAAAGGGCGCCGCCGCAGCCGAGACGGCGACGCGGCTCGGACTCACGGTTGGCGTCGATCTTGACGCCTATCCCAGCCGCCTCGCCCGTGTGAACAACGGCACGCCGCGACCGATCACGGTGCACGAACATATGATCGAGCAGCATTTCGACCTTGTCGTGCGCTTCCTTGAGCAGACGTTGCGCGCGGCCGATTGGGCGTCGACCAACCTGCCACGTCTCCAGCACATCCTGGCGCAGGAGACTCTGGCCGGGATCGCCGCGGTCGACACAGCCTATCGCAACGATTTTCACCGTTCGCTGCATCCCGACTTGTCGCGCGATCGTGTCGAAATGCTTCGCAATCAGGCCAACTTCCTCTGGCATCACGGTTTTCTCGAACAGGCGGTTGACGTGAATCGTTGGATCGATTCGCGCCCGCTCGAAGCTGCGTTACGCCGACGGGCCGCACCGGAGACCGCTTCGCTCGAGCCTGCATAAAGCTGAGCTAGGCCGCAATACGTATTTCCTACTTATTAGATGGGATTTTTGCTGATAGGTTGCGTGCGAAACAGATCGGGAGGGATCGGTGGTCGCAGTCCCGCAGCAGGAAACGATCGAAGCCACGGCCGGACGGGCGCACGCCGCCGGCCGCCCGGTGCTGGCGTTCGATTCCGACAAGCATCATTCCGTGGGCCCGCGTGCGCGCGCCTTCGTCTTCTCGGATCCGCAATCGCGTGCGCTCGTCCCGCTGATCGAGAGGACCGCGCCCAGCGAAGCCAATATCCTCGTCATCGGCGAGACCGGCACCGGGAAAGAGCTTGTCGCGCGCTATGTCCATTCGCTCAGCGATCGCGCAAATGGCCCCTTCATCGCCGTCAATTGCGGCGCCTTCTCCGAGTCGCTGATCGAGGGCGAGCTCTTCGGATATGAAAAGGGCGCCTATACCGGCGCGCATCTCGCCCGCCCTGGCTGGTTCGAAGCGGCCAATGGCGGCACGCTGTTCCTTGACGAGATCGGCGAGATGCCGTTGTCGCTGCAGGTCAAATTGCTGCGTGTGCTGCAGGAGCGCGAAGTCGTCCGGCTCGGTTCGCGCACGCCGATCCCGCTCGACGTCCGCGTGATCGCCGCGACCAATGTGGATCTCCATCGTTCGGTTGCGGAAGGCCGATTCCGCCCCGATCTCTATTACCGCTTGCAGGTCGTCACGCTGCCGCTGCTGCCGCTGCGCGAGCGCCGCGCCGACATCCTGCCGCTCGCGCGCCATTTCCTCCAGGTCTATGGCGACAAGCTCCAGCCGCGCCGGCTGGATCTCGGTCCTGCCGCCGAAGAGGCGCTGTATCGTCACGATTGGCCGGGCAATATCCGCGAACTCGAAAACGCGATTTATCGTGCCACGCTCGTCTGCCAGGACGGCATGATCCAGGTCCACGACCTCGGGCTCTCCGGGCTGCTGCCAAGCGATCCGCTGCCGTCTTTTGCCGTCATCGATGCGACATCGGCCGCGCTAGAGGACATTGTGCGCCCGCTCGTCGACACATTGCTCAAGGGCGAGCACGACGCGCTGCTCGACCGGCTGGTGAGCACCGTAGTCACCGAGACCTTCGAGCGGTGCGGGTCGAACCAGATCAAGACCGCCGCCGCGCTCGGCGTCACGCGCAATGTCGTGCGCACGCACCTCAAGAATTTCGGGCTGATCTGACCTCGCGGGTGAAAACGCAGCATCGCGCCTGATCAATATCACGCACATTTCCGCAGCGTTCGCCCGCGCCGATTGGCGTCTCCCTCCTGACCTCGCTCTGGCACGGTCTTTGCTCGTTGTTCCGGTGACATCCGCCCCACGGGAGCATGGCAATGGCGACAACGCCTTCGACGCTTGAAGAACTCTGGTTCACGCGCTGTCCAGTCCCGACGGCGACCGGCATCGCCTGGAAACTGGGCTGGCTGACCGAGGAATTCGCCGCCGACGGCATCACGCTGCGCACGCTTCAGGAATCGGGCTCCGAGCTGGGCCGGCATCATTATGATCATCGCCTGCCGACGTTGATCCGCGAAGGCGGCAACATGCTCTCGATCGCCGCACGTGCGCAGGGCGAGCCCACCAGACTGGTCGGGCTCACCTGGATCGAGGAAAGCCAGCTGATCCTGACGCGCCCGGAAACGGGCATAGCCGAGGCCGCGCAGCTCAAGGGTCGCCGGCTCGCGCTGCCCGGTTGGTCGCACAACGACATTCCCAGCCATGTCCGCGGTACCAGCATCGCCCGCGGCATGTCGTTGGCCGGCTACAAGGGGGCGCTCGCTTCGGCGCGCCTCACGCTCGACGACGTCGATCTGGTCGAGGTGCCTGACCGGCTGCGCAACATCGGCGGCAGCGGGCGCGATCTCGCCCCGCGCCGCACCGGGCTCAACCGGCTCTGGCCGATCGAGGCGCTGGTCTCGGGGCAGGTCGACGCAATCTACGTCAAGGGCGCGTCCGCGCTCGACGCGGCACGCAAGGCAGGGCTTGCGGTCGCTATCGACCTCGACGCCCTTCCCGACCGTCGCTTCCGCGTCAACAACGGCACGCCGCGCCCGATCACCGTCCATCAGCACCTACTCGACGAACATTTCGACGTGCTGGTCCGCTTCCTCGCAGTGACCGTGCGCGCCGCCGACTGGGTAAAGGTCCAGCCCGACAAGCTCCGCGAGATCCTCGAGTTCGAGACCGAGGGCAGCGCGCAAGCTGTCGACCACGCCTATCGCCATTTGCATGAAGGGCTGCATCCGACGCTCGATGCCGAGCGGCTCGCGCTGTTCGAGCAGCAGAAGAAGTTCCTGTTCACCCACGGCTTCCTCGACGCCGATTTCGCGCTCGACGCCTGGATCGACCCGCGCCCGCTCGAAGCCGCCCGCGCGCTCGCCGCGCAGCAGTCTCCCATTTCCGAAGCCGCCTGAAGGAGCCACCACCATGTCCGAACATCCCGGTCTTTCACCCGAAACCATCGCCTTCATTGCCGAGCAGGAAGCCGACGCGCGCCGCGCCTTTCGCCTGCTGCGCGAGACGCGCACCATCTCGGCGAGCGGCACCCTGTTCATCGCGGTTCGCATACCCGGCGAAGACAAGATCATCACCTTCAACTATCAGGGCCTCTGGGCCGACGATCCTGACGCGCCGCAGACGGCGGTGATCGATTTCGACGGCAACAGCTATTGGCACAACAAGCCCGGCGGCGCCGCCCGCTACGCCAAGCTGTTCCGCACGCACGAGGGCGTGCAGGCAGTCAGCCACGTGCACACGCCGCATCTCGGCGCCTATTCGCAGGCGCATTCGGTGCTGCCTTTGCTCTACGTCCCCAATCGCCGCTTCCGCTTCTCGAGCGAGCTGCCAGTCTACATCAACCGGCGCCAGGCCGAGGTGGACTTCATCCTCGATTCGATCGAGGCCGATCGCGAAGTTCCCGGCATCGTCGAAGCCAATGGCGGCGCGACCGTGTGGAGCTGGAAGGGCCTGCGCGACCTCGTCAACAACATCGTCCTGCTCGAGGAGGGCGCCCAGTTCCAGATCCTCGGCACCGCGCTCGGCGGCTCGAAACCGTTCGGCCCCGGCGTGCTCGAGCAGCAATGGAAGATGGGCAAGCTCGTCCCCGCCGACGCCCGGGTCGAGGACGACGGCACCATTCACTATGCCACCGCCGTTGCGGCCGAGTGATCGGGAGGTATCGATCGTGACCAATTCACGTCGCCAGCTCGCGCTCGGGGTCTTCCTCACGCGCCACGGCCATCATCCGGGCGCGTGGCGCCAGCCTGGTGCCTCGAACAGCGGCAGACCCGACTTCCGCTATTGGGCGGAGCTCGCCAGGACCGCCGAGCGCGGCAAGTTCGATGTCGCCTTCTTCGCCGATTTCGTCGGCCAGGCGGGCGCCAGCACCAAGGGCATCGAGCGGCGCCATGCCTTTCTCGACTTCGAGCCGCTGACGCTGTCAGCGGCCCTCGCCGCGGTGACCGAGCGGATCGGGATCGTCGCGACGGTGAACACCAATTTCGACCACCCCTATTCGCTCGCGCGGCGCTTCGCGTCGCTCGATCATATCAGCGGCGGACGGATTGGCTGGAACATCGTCTCGTCGCTCGCCGATGGCGCCGCGAGCAGCTTCGGGATCGAGCAGCCGCCGAGCCATGCCGAGCGCTATCAGCGCGCGGCCGAGTTCGTCGACGTCGCCCGCGCGCTGTGGGACAGCTGGGAGGACGACGCGTTCGATCACGCCGATCGCGAAAGCGGGCTTTATCTCGATCCCGCGGACGTGCACCCGGTCCATCACGACGGGCAGTATTTCCAGCTCGATAGCGTGCTCGACGTCGCCCGGCCGATCCAGGGCCATCCGGTGTTCGCGCAGGCCGGCAATTCGGAAGTCGGGCGCGAGTTCGCCGCGAAATATGCCGAGATGATCTATGCCGCGGCCCAGTTCATCGAGGACGCGCAGGGCTTTTACGCCGATGTGAAGCGGCGGATGGCGCGCTACGGTCGCGATCCCGAGACGCTCAAGGTCATGCCCGGCCTGTCCTTCGCGATCGGCAGCAGCAAGCAGGAGGCGCAGGACAAGTTCGCCGCGCTCGAATCCGCAGTCGATTTCTCGGGCGAGCTCAACCTGATGGGACAGGACGTCAGCGGCTATCCGCTCGACGGCCCGCTTCCCGACTTGCCCGAGCCCGAGAATGGCAAGGGTCGCTGGCGCCAGCTCACGGCGCTCGCACGCCGGGAGAATCTGTCGATTCGCCAGCTCTTCCTGCGCTTCAACGCCGTGCGCGGACACCGCGTGGTGATCGGCACCCCCACTGACATCGCCGACCAGATCCAGGACTGGTTCGAGCGCGAC
Organism: Sphingomonas sp. FW306-1B-B10E; assembly: GCF_058782005.1. NCBI lineage: Bacteria > Pseudomonadati > Pseudomonadota > Alphaproteobacteria > Sphingomonadales > Sphingomonadaceae > Sphingomonas > Sphingomonas sp. FW306-1B-B10E. The sequence continues at coordinate 44,045 of NZ_JBYSXG010000012.1, read as the reverse complement.
GCCGCCGACGGATTCAACCTGATCCCGCCGCTGCTGCCGAGCTCGCTCGACGAGTTCGTCGACCTCGTCGTGCCCGAGCTGCAGCGCCGCGGGCTGTTCCGCACCGAATATGCCGGCACGACGCTGCGCGATCATCTCGCGCTGCCGCGGCCGGCGACCGGTGCCGCCACGCCCGCCGACCTCCTTTCCGCCGCCTGACGAAGGAAAATCCCATGTCCCATTCGCTCGACACGCTCTGGTATACGCGCTGCCCGGTACCCACCGGGCTCGGCATCGCCATCCAGCAGGGCTGGCTCGAAGACGCCTTTCGCGCGCAGGGCACCAAGGTCGAATCGATCCTCGAATCGGACGACTTCGCGACCCGCGAATCCCATTTCAGCCACAAGGTGCGCAATTCGGTTCGCCACGGCGGCAACATCCCCGCCATCAGCGCCCGCGCGCTCGGCCGCGACACGCGGCTGCTCGGCCTGTCCTGGGCCGACGAGACCCAGCTGGTCCTCGCCAGCCCCGAGTCGGGGATCGAGCGCATCCGCGACCTCAAGGGCCGGCGCTTCGGCCTGCCCAACTGGAAGCATGTCGAGATCGACTTCGTCCGTGCCCAAGCCTTGCGCGGGCTCGAAAATGCGCTGAGCCTCGAAGGGCTGAGCGTCGGTGACGTCGAACTGGTCGATCAGGACATCGAGAGCCATTACAGCGATCAGGCGGTCGAGAACGTCAACGGCACGCTCGCCGCGCGCGGCCGCCGGGGGCGCAACAGCAATCAGGAAGTGATCGCGCTGCTGCGCGGCGAAGTCGACGCCATCTTCCTCAAGGGCGCGCACGGAGCGCAGGTCGCCAACCAGTTCGGGCTGACCACGGTGATCGACACCGGTGCGCATCCCGAGCCGCTGATCCGCGCCAATAACGGCACCCCGCGCACGCTCGCGGTCGACGGGCATCTGCTCGACCATCATTTCGACGCAGCGGTGACGATCGTCGAGCAGGTGCTGCGCGCCGAGGTCTGGGCGCAGGACCATCCGTCCGAGATCCGCCGCTATCTCGCGCGCGAGACCAACGCGAGCGAATATTGGGTCTCGGTCGCCTATGGTGAGGACGCCCAGACGCGGCTGCGCACCGATCTCGCCGAGCAGTCGCTCGACGCGCTGCAGGACTTCACCGACTTTCTCCATCGCTGGAAGTTCATCCCGACCAGCTTCGACGTCCGGCAATGGGCTGATGCCCGTCCGCTCGAAGCTGCGCAGAACGCCCGCATCGCGGTCTGATCCCGAGACTTCACGACCGACATGCTGATGCAGACATTCGCACCGGAGACGGTCGCCTTCCGGTGCGCCACTGCTCCGCTGCCTCGCAATCTAACGCCCCATGCCGGTCCGCTTCGCGCTGATCGCGACGATGCTGTTCGCGGTCAATCTCGCGCTGATCGCGCAGCAGGGGCTGGTGGGGCGTGCGGGTGCACGAGGCAGGCGCAGGCAAGCTGGTCGTCGCCGGCCCTGCCGGACTCGATTCTGGCCGCTCATGGTTCTGGGTCGCGGTCTTGCTCGGCCTGTCGACAGTACGCGCGCTGGTCCAATACGGCGCCGGCCTGCTGTCGCTGGCGATCGGACAGGAACTGCTGACGCATGTCAGCCAGTCCGCCGAATCCATTTTGACAGCAGTCCGCCCCTAACACCTCAACGAACCGATCGTCTGTTTTTGCTTGGTCCGCCCGGCAAATCTCGACGATTATACGAATATTTAGCCAGCTCTTAATCAGCGGGTCCTTGGTTCGAGCCCAAGTTCGTCCGCCATTCCTTCCTGACAATTCATAAGTTCGCGCTGTGCAGAGCGCGCCGCGATAGGGCGCTAGCCTAACTGCCGAAGGCCGCCGGACCTCTCACGCCTCTCCATGCTTCCAGCGCCTTGAATCGTCCGCTCCGCAAGGCTTGCGCTTCTCCACACCGCGCTTGGCCAAAGGGGGCATGCCACGTCAATATTGAGGCCACAAGATTAACTCAGACAAGATTGACACTGCTCGAGCTTACCCATATGAACTTACGTTAGCGCTACCAAAACTATCGCTGCCACCTGCAAAAGCGGGGGTCACCGGGGAGGATCATGATGTTCAGCCGTATCGAACTCGCACGTCGGACGCTCCTGGGCGCCGTCGCAACGTCATCGCTGTTGATACCCGCATTCGCCGCCGCGCAGACGACCGGCAGCAGCAGCGTCGAGACCAGCCCGCCTACTCAGGCCGATGCGCAGGACCAGGCGCCCGCCGATGCCCCGGCGGCCGGCGACGACGAGATCGTGATCTCGGGCTATCGCGCCTCGCTCGAGAGCCAGACCAACGCCAAGCGCAACTCGATCGGCTTCACCGACACGATCTTCGCCGAGGACATCGGCAAGTTCCCGGACACCAACATCGCCGAATCGGTCAACCGCATTCCCGGCGTCACGATCAGTCGCGAAGTCACCGGCGAAGGCACGAGCGTCGCGATCCGCGGCCTCGGCACCAACTTCACCCGCGTGCTGCTCAACGGCGCGCCGGTCGCGGTCGCATCGGTGCGCTTCGACGCGCAGAGCACCAACCGGGAGGTCGACCTCGACCTTCTGCCGACCGAATTGTTCACCCAGCTGACCGTCAGCAAGTCGCCCGTGGCGAGCCAGGTCGAGGGCGGCGCCGCCGGCACCGTCAACCTGCGCTCGGCCCGGCCCTTCGATAATCCCAAGACCTATGTCAGCTATTCGCTGCAGGGATCGAAGGTCAGCCTGGCGGACAAATGGGGCTATCGCGGACACGTTCTGGCGAGCACGACGCTCGGCAATTTCGGCATCCTCGCCGGCGTCTCGGTCTCGAAGACGCAATTCCAGATCGACGGTTACGAGACAATCGGCTGGACCAATCCGAACCTGAGCACGCCTAATAGCCTCGCCGGCACCACCAACGGCGTCCAGAACCCGCCGACCCCGGCACAGATCCTCGCATCCCAGTGCCGCGCCAACAATGCGACCTGCAACGCCACCGGCGGCGGCAACTGGACGATCCCGGGCACCGTCCCGGCGAATGCCGGCAATGGGCTGGTCACTGGCGCCACGCTCAACCAGGACCTGCTGCTGGCGCTCAATCCCGGCGCGAATATCGGCCAGATCGACAACGGTCTCATCCCGCGCCTCAGCCGTCCGCGCACCGAAGTGGGCTATCGCGACCGCCAGAGCTACCTCGCATCGGTCGAATGGCGGCCCAGCGACAGCCTGCACTTCTACGTCGACGGTATGTACGGCAAGCGCAAGACGGAGTTCACGCGAACCGCGATGAACTGGGTGGGACGTAACGGTGCCTCCATCCCGATCAATGCCACCTATGATCGCAGCGATTGCTCCGCGGGCTGCGTCGTGACCGGCGGCACCTTCGCCAACGCCCAGTTCTTTCTCGAATACCGTCCTTACAAGGACACGCAGGATTATTGGGGGGTCAATCCGGGCCTCGACTTCGTCGTCAACGACTGGATCAAGGGCGACATCCAGGCGAACTATACCAAGAGCAATTTTCGCCGCGAGAGCCCGACCGTCTTGGTGATCACTCCACCGAGCAGCGGAACCACGGCGACCTATGTCAACGACGGGACTAGGCCAGTGGTCACGTCCAGCATCGACTTGAACAATCCCGCCAATTTCGGCTGGGCTGGCGGCGGGCGCGTCAATCTGAACGGCGAGGAGCGCGAGACCGAAACCAAGGGTGTGCGCGGCAGCCTGTTGTTCGGCGACGCGTCGCGGTTCAGCGTGCGCGTCGGCGCGGCTTATGACGACACCCGGCGTCGGATCACGCCGTTCGACAACACAAACCCCTGGCAGAATGCGATCTGCGGCAATGGGCCGAGCGTCACCCTGCCCGCCCCCAACACCAGCACTACGCCGTGCACCGGCCTCAACCAGCCCGGAACGATCGCGCCGGCGGGCTTCCCCGCCTTTGCCGGCTATGGAACCAACTTCACGGCGGGCGGCGCGCCGATCACCTATGCCGGTTCGCTGATCCCGACCGCCGCGGTACCGAGCTATCTGCTGCCGGGCAGCAACGGCTTCATCACGGTGAATTGGGACAAGTTCAAAGCCGACACCAATTACGACGCGCTGCTCGCCAACGCGGACGAGACCGGCAGCGGCAGCAGCGGCGCCAATGGCGGCCTGATTCAGGAAAAGGTCACCGGCACCTTCGCCGAGGCCAATGGCGTCATCGACGTCGGATCGAACACGCTTCGGCTGAATGCCGGCGTCCGCTATGTCCGCACCGAACAGATCATCGGCGGCCGCGTGAGCATCCCCGACGGCCGCAATTCGACGATCGCAGACGGCGGCCGTTACCCCAATACGGTGACCTTCCCGGAGACGACGACGCTCTATTCGAAGTTCCTGCCCTCAGCGAGCGTCGCGCTCGACTTTGGCGGGAAGGCAGTGGCCCGCGGCTCGTTCTCGCGAACGATGACGCGTCCCGATCCGAATGCGATGCTGCCCGGCGCGAGCTTCGTCCAACCTTCCGCCGATGTCGGTACGGTCGGCAACCCGGCGCTCGATCCCTACATCTCCACCAATATCGATCTCGGTTTCGAATATTATACCGGGGGCGAAGGTGTCATCGCCGTCGCCGCCTTCCGCAAGTCGATCACCGGCTTCACCGTGAACGGCCTGCGGACCGTGCCTTTCTCCTTCTTCAACCAATACGGCATCACGATCGACTCGCTCACCCAGGCGCAGCGCGATGCTCTTGCAACCCGCGCCGGCGGCGGCCCGCTCAACGACGTGCCGGTGGTCGTCCAGCAGCAGGTCAATTCGGACGGCAAGCTCAAGGTCAACGGCCTCGAATTCCAGGTCACCCAGCCGCTCGACTTCCTGACGCGCTGGGCCGGCGTCACCGGATTCGGCTTCCAGGGCAATCTGACGCTGATCGACCAGAAGGGCGAAGGTGCCGGCGCTCCGGCAGTGGCGATCGGCGTCGCGCCGACCACCTACACGCTGACCGGCTATTACGAGGACAACGGCCTCTCGGCCCGCCTGACCTATACCTATAACGAAGGTTCGCAGGGCTCTGGCACGAACCAGAACGGCATCCTGGCGGCGGCGATCTTCGGCCGCGACTACGCGCAGCTCGATTTCTCGGGCAGCGTCGATCTCGGCAAGATCTTCGGCCAGAAATACCTGCCGACGCTGGTTCTGAACGTGATCAACATCACCAAGGAAGCGCAGAGCAGCTACTTCCAGTTCGAGAATGCGACATTCAACGAATATAATCCCGGGCGGACCGTGCTGGTCGGTATCCGCGGCCGGTTCTGACAGACATCGCGGACTTTCGATGAGCCCCCTCTCCCCGTAAGTCCTCCCTAGAGCCGCTGGCGTAGCGGCTCTTTTTTTGCTCCAGTCCGTCATACGGTGTCCGCCCAGGAGGTTGCATGAAACGGTCCGCTTTGGGTGCCCTTCCCATCGCTTTGGCGGCCACCTTTGGCCTGGCGGACCTAGCCTGCGCGCAACACGGCACGCCACCGGTGCCGCGTCTGGAGCGTCGCGGCGACGCGACGCAGCTCATCGTCAACGGCAAGCCATATCTCGTGCTGGGCGGCGAGACGAAGAATTCCAGTTCGAGCAGCAGCGACCATATGGCGACGGTGTGGCCCAAGCTGAAAGCGATGCACCTCAACACGGTGCTCGTTCCCGTCGCCTGGGAGACGATCGAGCCGCAGGAGGGCAAGTTCGATTTCGGGAACGTCGATGCCCTCCTCAAGGGGGCCCGCGCGCACGACCTGCGGCTGGTGATCCTGTGGTTCGGATCGTGGAAGAACACCTATTCGAGCTACGTGCCCGCCTGGGTGAAGCGCGATTTCGCGCGGTTCGAGCGCGTCCAGACGAGCGACGGCCGCGGCACCGAGCGGCTGTCGCCCTTCTCCACGGCATCGCGCGATGCCGATGCGCGGGCGTTCGCGCAGCTGATGCGGCATTTGCGCGCGGTGGACGGCGTGCAGCAGACCGTCCTGTTCGTGCAGGTCGAGAACGAAGTGGGCGTCATCCCGCAGTCGCGCGACCATTCCCCGGCTGCCGAGGCCGCCTTTGCGGGGCCGGTCCCCGAGCCCCTGATGCGCTATATCGGCGAGCATCGCCAGGCGCTCAACCCGGAGTTCAAGGCTGCGTGGGAAGCCGCCGGAGCGCGAAGCGCGGGCAACTGGCAGCAAGTGTTTGGGGCCGGCTCGCTGACCGACTCGCTGTTCATGTCGTGGTGGTACGCGACCTATGTCGAGAAGGTCACCGCGGCAGGCAAAGACGAATATCCGCTGCCGATGTTCACCAACGCCGCGCTGATCCGGCCCAATTACGAGCCCGGCCAATATAATTCGGGTGGCCCGCTGCCGTCGTCGCTCGACATCTGGAAGGCTGGTGCGCCGTCGCTCGATTTCCTCGCGCCCGACATATATTTCGACGATTTCGTGGCCTGGGCGTCGGCCTATCGCCGCGCGGACAATCCGCTCTTCGTGCCGGAAGCACGCGGCGGCCCGGCGGGATCGGCGAACGCGCTTTACGCCATCGGCGCCTTGCGGGCGATCGGCTTCTCGCCCTTCGGGATCGACGGCGACAGTGCGGCCGTGCTCGCGGGCGACGCGAGCATCGGCCTCGGCGTCGGTGGCGATCCGAATGCCGCCATCGGCGGCACTTATGCCCAGCTCGCGCGCCTGGCGCCGCTGATCCTCCAGAAACAGGCGGAGGGCCAGCTGCAGACGGTGATCATGGAGGGGGAGGCGCAACGCAACGCACGCGGCCGTATCGGCGACTATGTCGTCAACATGTCGCGCGCCAGCGGCCCCGACGGCAGCGTCAATCCCGCCAGCCGCGCCGCCGCGCTGTTCGTCCAGACGGGCCCCGACGAGTTCCTGGTGATCGGGAGCGGCGACGCGCAACTCACCTTCACTGCCGACACCCCCGGCCCTCCGATCGTCGGGATCGAAAGCATAGACGAGCAGCTGTTGCTCGAAACCGGGACGGTGACCGGGCGCCGTCTCAACGGCGACGAGAACGGTCAGGGACAATCGCTGCGCCTCTTCTCCACGGACGCGGCGCAGAGGCGTGTCTATCGCGTTCGACTTTATCGGTACCGGTGAACGATAGAGACTTTCTCTTTCTCCCGAAGCTGGAAGCAAGCCAGCGATAGTGCCGCCGCGCTATTCTTCGCCACTCCCCTTTTTGCCTCGATACGGACCAACGATCGAAGCGCAGTGAACAGGCCCTGTTGAGGAAGATGGTAAATTCTGGTGATTGGCCAGTTCTCAGTAGAATTACTTAACTCTCTGCGGCATATCAATAAAATTGGAAATATGATGGTTCATATCGGAAGTTTTTCTTCCCGATTCGATTAACCGTCCTTCCTATAAGCTAAGAGACGGCGGCCCGATTGCGCCGCACAGCTTGAGGATAGTCCCTTTAACTGGTTTCGACCGTGCGCGCTGCTTCGGCGGGATTCTGCGCGCGCTGGCGACCGACCGATCACCGCTTTGGCGGCGATAGCCCCACGGGCGCGCGCCGCACTGCACTGATTTTCTGAACCGTCGCAAGACGCGCCACGCGTGAAGCACGTGCTTCACGCGGAGGACCTCTGCGCGATTTCGAGGCCCCTAATGACTCTATCGACGCGCAAGAGGAAAGGAACGCTGCTGCTGCACGGCGCGGCGATCGCGGTGCTGGCGAGCGGCGCGCCCGCGCTTGCCCAGCGTGCGGGGACGCCGATCGTCAACCTCGCGGTCGCCGACATGGAGATCGACGGCAACCCGGCGCACGTCGCCTCGAACACCGCCGCAATCCGCGTCGCCGAATTGCTCGATATCGGTCTCGCCGCACGCGGATCGACGCTCGCCGCCGGACAGCCCTCCGCGGCGTTCACGCTCACCAATGCCGGCAACGGTAACGAGCGCTTCTACCTTGCCGGGACGACCGAAGGCACAGGCGGCGCGCTACGCGGCTTCGCACTCGATACCAACGGCAACGGCGTCTTCGACGCAGGCGATACGCTGATCGACAATGCGATCACGCCGATCCTCGCGCCCGGCCAAGCGCTGGCGCTGCTCGCCTTGCTCGACCCCGCGGCAACCGGTGCGGGCGCGCTCAACATCTTCGCGCGCGCCGCGACTGGTTCAGGCAAGCCCGGCACGCTCTACGTGGGGCGCGGCGACCAGGGCGTCGAGGCGCTGGTCGGCGCGACCACCGCGGAGGCGAATTTGCGCTTCGCGATCACGCCGGGCGCAGTTCCCCAGGCAGCGCTGGTCAAGGCGCAGTCGGTGCTCGCACCCGATGGCAGCGCCTCGGTCCAGCGCGGCGCGACGATCACTTATTCGCTCACCGCACGCTTCAGCGGCGACGGTACCGCGCGCGGCGCCGCAGTTAGCGACTCCATTCCCGCCGGCACGACCTATGTGCCCGGCAGCCTGACGCTCGACGGCGCCAGGCTCAGCGATGCGTCCGACGGCGACGCAGGCAGCTTCGACGGCGCGGGAATCGCCGTCGTTCTCGGCGACATCGCCACCCCGCAGACCCGCATCATCCAATTCAAGGTCACGATCCAGTGAGGAGCCCATCCATGCGTCTTTCCCTGTTGTTTGCCGGCTTGCTCGCCGCCGCTCCGGCGGTCGCGGGCACAGTCGAGATCCAGGCGAGCGTGCTCGCCGAGAAGCGCGGCGCCGCCGCCGACGGCACCACCCATGTCAGCCTGGTCCCCGCCGCGCGCGTCACGCCGGGCGACCGAATCGTCTACCAGCTAGACTATCGCAACACGGGCAAGCAGCCCGCGACCGGGCTTGTGATCGCCAATCCGGTCCCCGCGGCGATGCAATATGCCGGACCGGCCGATGGCTCGGCCGCGCCCGAACTCTCGATCGATGGCAAGACCTTTGGCCCGCTCGCGGCGCTCAAGGTCCGCGACGGCGCCGCGCTGCGCCCCGCGGTTGCCGCCGACGTCCGCATCGTCCGCTGGCGCCTTGCCCAGCCGGTCGCCCCCGGTGCCGGCGGCCAGGTCGCCTTCCGCGCCATCCTCAAGTGATTCCCGTTCCAATCCAGCAAAGGTAGTTCGTCATGTCCAAATTCAACTTGCGGTGCGGCCTGGTCGGGAGTGCCGCCCTCGCCGCCAGCGTCGGCGGCACCGCCGCCCAAGCCCAGCAGACCCCTGCCGGCACCAGCGTCAACAACCAGGCTAGCGTCAGCTACGAAGTCGGCGGCACGCCGACCTCGGTGTCGTCGAACGTCGCCAGCTTCGTGGTCGATAAGAAGGTCAACCTCGCCGTCGCCGAAGTCGGCGGCGCGCCGACCCAGACCGCGATCGGCGCCACCGATCAGGTGACGACTTTCACCGTCACCAACCTCACCAACTCGGTGCAGGATTTCCGCCTCGAGGCGGACCAGCAGCTCGTCTCGATCCCGCTGCTCGGCGTCGACAATTTCAACATGAACAGCCTCAAGGCCTATGTCGATTCGAACGGCAACGGAACCTATGACGCCGGTGTCGACACCGCGACCTTCATCGACGAGCTCTCGCCCGACGCGACGGTCACCGTGTTCATCGTCGGCAACGTCCCCAACACGCCGGGCGCCGAAGTCGCGATCGTCTCGCTCAACGCGATCGCCGCGACCGGCGGCAGCGGCGGCACGCTGGGCGCCGATCTGGTCGCCAGCTCGACCCTCGTCGCCGACTCGCCGACCACGGTCGAAACCGTTTTCGCCGACGATACCGGCCTGCTCGACCAGCCGCGCAACGGCCAGCAGCGCGCGTTCGACGCCTATCGCATCTCCACCGCGGTGGTGACCCTGGTCAAGAGCGCGACGGTGATCAGCGATCCGGTCAACTTCCTAGTCAATCCGCACCCGATCCCCGGCGCGGTGGTCGAATATTGCATGCGGATCAACAATGCCGGCCCCGGCGCTGCGACGAACATCACCGTGAGCGACGCGGTGCCTGCGAACAGCACCTTCGTTCCCGGATCGATCGCAGTCGGCACCTCCGGCATCCTCGGCGCCTGCATCCTGCTCGGCACCTCGGAGGACGACAACGCCACCGGCGCCGACGAGACCGACCTTTATGGCGGCTCGTTCGACGGCACCACGGTGCGTGCGACGCTGCCCTCGGTCGCGGCATCGACGTCGATGTCGGTCTCGTTCCGCGTGCTCGTCAACTAAGCGGATCGACCTTTCGGCGCGCGGCTTCCCCCCCGCCGCGCGCCGAATACCCTCAGGCTCCCCCATGACGCGAATTTCCGCCCCCTTGCGCGCGCTTGGCCGCGCCCTGGCGCTCGCCGCCGCCACGCTGTCGATCCCGACCGCGGGGGCACAGGTGATTCGCAATACCGCAGCCCTCAGCTTCCAGAGCGCGGCGGGCCCGCAGCAGATTGCGTCGAATACCGTGACGCTCGATCGCGCCAAGCGCCCGACCAAGATGCGCTTCCACGAAATCCCGGCGGCCTATGAATATATGGGTCTCGCCTGCCAGACCGACCCCGATCTCCAATTCACCCCCAGCATGGTCACGCCGGCGGAACTCGCCGCCGCGCCGCCGCTCGCCGCGATCCAGCGCGGCCAGGCGATGATCATGGAGCTCGATGCCCAGGGCGAGAATCACGATTCTACCAAGCGCGAGACTGCCTGGATCAAAGTTTCGTCGGGCGACATCTCGGTCAAGGTTCCCCTCACCGAAACCGCCGAAGATACCGGGGTGTTCGCCGGCGGCATTTCGGCGTCGGGCACGCATCCCGAATTCGCGGCATGCGACATCAGCACGCGCGCGACCGGCAATATCTGGATCGGTTTCGACGGCAGCGACGACAGCTTCTCATCGGACGCGATCGTGCTGATCGATCCGGAGGGTTATGTATTCGATTCGCTCACCGGCGACCTAATCAACGGCGCCACCGTCACGCTGATCGACGAAGCGACCGGCGAGCCCGCCGCGATGGTCTATGGCGACGACGGGATGAGCGCCTATCCCAACACCGTGATCACGGGCACCAGCGCCACCGATGCGAGCGGCCAGGTCTATCCCTTCTCGCCAGGCAACTTCCGCTTCCCCCTCGCGCCGGTCGGCAAATACCGGCTCCAGGTGACGCCGCCCGGGGGATATTCGGCGCCGTCGCGTGTCGCGCCGGAAGAGGCCGCCAAGCGCACCGGGCCTCCCGGCAATTTCCGGATCAGCGACGCGTCCTATGGCGGGGTTTTCGCGCTCGCCGACCCCGAGCCGGTCCATATCGACGTCCCCGTCGATCCGATCATCAAGCGCAGCGTGCTTCTCGATCCCTTGGTACTCGAAAAGACCGCTTCGGTGCACGAAGCCTCGCCGGGCGAGTTCGTCCAATATCGCCTCGACCTCAAGAACGTGTCCGAGACTGCGACGATCGGCCGGGTCGCGATTGACGACGTGCTTCCCGCCGGGTTGCGCTACCGCGCCGGCACCACGCGCGGCGCCGACGAGCCGACCGTGTCGCGCGATGGCCGCACGCTCCGCTTCGAGCTGCCCCGTTTGGCGGCGGGCGCTAGCACCGCGATCAGCTATGTGCTCGCGGTCGCTCCCGGCGCCCGGCCCGGCGAGGCGGTCAACCGCGCGCGTGCCTGGACCGCCTCGGGCGGCAGCAGCGAGGCGAGCGCCTCGGTGCGCATCCAGTCGCTGCTGATGACCGACGCGATGGTGCTTACCGGCCGTGTCACCGAAGGCGGCTGCAACGATCCCGCGCGCGGACGCAAGGGAGTCATCGGCATCCGCATCGTCCTCGAGGACGGCAGCTTCACCGTCACCGACGCGAGCGGGCTCTATCATTTCGAGGGCGTCCGCCCCGGCACCCATGTCGTCGCGATCGACACGGCGAGCCTGCCGGCGACGCACGCCCCCGCCACCTGCGACCGTGACACGCGCAGCGCCGGCAGCAACGTCTCGCGCTTCGTCGAGGGCGGCGGCGGCAGTCTGCAGCGCGCCGACTTCCAGCTCGTCCTGACCGGCGTCAAGGCTGCCGCAGATACCGCGCTGCCGGTGGCCGTGGTGGACGACGCCGTCGCCGCGGGCAATCGTGCCGACTGGCTCGAGACTGCGACGCCGGGCGTCGACTGGCTGTTCCCCGAGGTCGACCACAACCCCCGCTCGCCCGCGGTCCGCGTAGTCATCCGTCACCAGCCGGGCCAGCGCGTCGCGCTGAGCATCAACGGCCGTCAGGTCGACCCGCTGAGTTTCGACGGCACCGATGTCGACACCGCGCGCGGTGTCGCCGTCTCGCGCTGGAGCGGCATTCCACTCGACGCGCGCGACAATCGGCTCCAGGCACGCGTGCTTGACGCTGCCGGCACGGTGGTCGCGACGCTCGACCGGACTGTCCACTACGCCAATGTCCCGCTGCGCGCTGACTTGGTGCAGGACAAGTCGCGCCTCGTCGCCGACGGCCTGACCAAGCCTCTGGTAGCGATCCGCGTCACCGATCACGACGGCCGCCCGGTCCGCGCCGGCACGATGGTGCCGTTCCGCGTCGACCAGCCTTTTGCCGCCGCGCAGGAGATCGAGGCGCAACAGGGCCGCAAGCTCGCCGGGCTCGACCGCACCGAGGCGACCGCACGCGTCGTCGGCGACGAGGGCCTCGCCTTCGTCGCGCTCCAGCCGACCAGCCAGGCCGGCGCCGCGCACATCACGATCAAGCTCGCCGACGAGGGCTTGACCCAGACCAGCGAGATCAAGGCGTGGCTCTCCGCCCCGGCGCGCGACTGGATGGTGGTCGGCTTCGCGCGCGGCACTGCCGGATTCGACATGCTGCGCAGCAAAAGCAGCGCGCTGGCCGGCAAGTCGCGCGACCGCGTCGCCACCGACGGCCAGCTCGCGCTCTATGCCAAGGGCCGGATCAGGGGCTCGTGGCTACTGACTCTCGCTTATGACAGCGATCGCGCGCGCGATCCCGATCGCGGGAAGCTCGGCGCGATCGATCCCAACCGCTATTACACCGTCTATGGCGATGCGAGCGCGCAGGCCTATGACGCGCCGACCAGCGGCAAGCTCTATCTCCGGCTCGAGCGCAAGGCGTTCTACGCACTGTTCGGCGATTTCGAGACCGGCCTCGTCGACACGCGCCTCACCCGCTATAGCCGCACGCTGAACGGCGTGAAGGTCGAGACGTCGGGCGACCACGTCTTCTTCACTGCCTTCGCCGCGCGCGACCAGGACCGCTACGGCCGCGACGAGATCCAGGGCAACGGTCTCAGCGGCCCCTATCGCCTGTCCGCGCGCGACATCGTGCCGAACAGCGACAAGATCACGCTCGAGACCCGCGACCGGTTGCGCCCCGAGCGCATCCTCGACAGCAAGGTCCTCACGCGCCACATCGATTACGACATCGACCCGGTCGCCGGCACGATCCGCTTCCGCGAGCCGATCCTCAGCCGCGACGCCAAGCTCAATCCGGTGTTCATCCTCGTCGACTACGAGACGCCGGGCGGCACCAACAAGCTCGCGGCTGGCGGCCGCGGCGGCGTCAGGCTCGCACGCGGCAAGCTCGAGCTCGGCGCCAGCCTGCTCCACGACCAGAGCCAGTCGGACGCTACGGTTGCCGGCGTTGATCTTCGCGCGAAGCCAATCGAGGGCGTCGAGATCCGCGCCGAGCTCGCCACCGGTGGTCGCGACGGGCTGCGCTTGGCGCAGGCGCTAAACGTCGAGGCCGAACATCATGGCGGCGGGGTCGACGCGCTCGCTTATGTGCGTCGCCAGGACAGCGGCTTCGGCGTCGGCCAGCAGAATGCCGGCGAGGCGGGGACCAGCAAGGTCGGCGGCGACGCGCGCATCCAGCTCGGCGGCGGCTTCGCGGCGACCGCATCGGCCTGGCACCAGGAGGACCTGACCAGCGCCGCCAGCCGCACCGCAGCCGAGGCACGGCTCGAATATCGCCGCGCGTCGAGCATGATCTTCGCCGGCGCCCAACTCGCCGACGATAGCGACGCCAGCGGGGCGGCGCGACGTTCGACCCTGCTCACCCTCGGCGGCACCCAGTCGCTGCTGGACAACAAGCTGGAAGTCACCGGCCAGACCCAGCTGCCCCTCGGCGGCGCCGATGCCAGCACCGATTTCCCCGCGCGCCAGCAGCTCGGCGCGAGCTGGCGGCTGCCGCACGGCGTCCGCCTGATCGGCGGCTACGAGATCGCCACCGGCCAGGACTATCGCGCCCATAACGCGCGGGTCGGTTTCGAAGTGACTCCCTGGGCCGGCGCACGCTTGCTCTCGACGATCAACCGGCAGGCGCTCGACGCGGCGCGTGGCGAGAACGGCACGCGTGCCTTCGCGCAATACGGCCTCAGCCAGTCGCTGCCGGTCAGCAAATATTGGACTATTGACGCGACACTCGACGGCAGCCGCACCGTCTCGGGCCAGGTGCCCGAGACCAGCCTGTCGCGCCCGGTAATCGGCAGCTCGATCCTCGGCCAGAATGTTCGCGAGGGCGACTTCCTCGCGGTCACCGCAGGCGCCGCCTATCGCAGCGAGCTCTGGTCGTGGAACGGTCGCGCCGAGTTCCGCACCTCGGACGAATCGCGCCGGCTCGGGCTGACCAGCAACCTGCTGCGCATGCTCGGCGAAGGCCGGACGCTCGCCTCGTCGTTGCGCGCCTATCGCACCACCGACGCCAAGGGCCGGGCGGTCAGCTCGGCAACCGGTGACCTCGCCCTTGCGCTGCGCCCGGTCGACAGCCGCTGGTCGCTGCTCGAGCGCTTTACTTTGCGTCACGAGAATGCCGATCCCGGTGTCTCCGCCAACAACGTCCTCGACGTGCCGAGCTTCGCGCAGGGCAATCTGGCGACCACCCGCGTGATCAACAATCTCGCGCTCGGCTATCGTTCGGGCGACGAGGGCGTCGCGCACGGCTTCGAGGCGAGCGTCTATTACGGCGCCAAATATGTCCGCGGCCGCTACGCCGACGAGACCCTCGACGGATTCATCGACGTCGTCGGGATCGAGATCCGCAAGGATGTCCGTCGCAATATGGACGTCGGCGTCCAGGGGAGCGTGCAGCACAGCTGGACCGACAGGTCCGCCGCCTTCGCGTTCGGCCCCAATGTCGGCGTCTCGCCCGGCAAGGATCTCTGGATCAGCGCAGGCTATAACATCTCCGGCTATCGCGATCGCGACTTCGAAGCCGAGCGCTACACGCGCCAGGGACCCTTCGTATCGTTACGCGTCAAGTTCGATCGAAACATCTCAGAAACAATCTCACATATGTTCTCAAAGTGACAACTAAACATCTGCAACATCGGATGTATTTCAAAATACGACTTGACTCACTCGTTTGGTCACGGAAACATGTATGAATAAACAATGGTTTTTTAAGACCGATGACAGCTGTAAGGCGACCCTGCTCGCCAGCGAATCATGCGGTCTATTGTATAAATCGTGTCAGACGGAGCGAGATGAATCAGCAGGACGATATCGACACCTGGAATCTGACGCAGCAGTTAGGCGAACTGAGTGCGCTTCTCCCGCAATTAACGGCGCATGTTCAGAAGACGCAGGACACTTGCACCGCCGCGATCCAGACACTGACTGCCAACGGCTTCGAGCGAATGGAGCGCGCGGACAGCGGGTTCGGGCACCGCGAGACCGTAGCGCTGATCCTGCGCTGGCGCGAGGCGCGGCGGCGTTTCCTGCCGCAGGACTGGTTCTCCGATCCGGCCTGGGACATCTTGCTGCGGCTCTACGAGGCGCATTTGCTCGAGCAGGAGCGCAGCGTCGGCGATCTGGGCAGCTTCGCGGCAACCTCGCCCGCGACGACCAATCGCTGGCTCGACGCGCTGATGTCGCGCGGCTGGATCCAGCGCCGGCGCGACGAGCGCGACCAGCGTCGCGTCTTCGTATCGCTGTCGGAGAGCGGCATCACGCGGATGCGCGATTATTTCGAGAGCATGCGCCGGCCCGGTTGAGGGCGGGCCTGCAACTGCTCGCCTTCTTGCTCGGCACCTGGGCGATGCCAACGGCGGCATGCACCGTGGCGAACCCGCCCGCCTCCAGCCTGGGCAACTACTCGCCCAACGCGATCCGCGCCGGCGCGGTGACCCCCGTCTCAAAACCGGGCGGCATCGACTGCGGGACCACGCTTTCGATCCTCGGCGGGAATGTGTTCACCGCGACGCTCACCAGCACCAATGGCTTCAAGCTGACCGCCTCGGGGCTGCCCGACGGCGCGTACCAGATCTTCGCGACTGCCGCGAGCGCGGCCCCACTGCCCACCGGGTCGGCGATCAACCTGCTCAACAATTCGGTGATCGACCCTGTCACATTGGCAGCAAGCGCCAGCGCGGTCCCCTTCTACGTCAAACCGACCAGCACTGCGTTGCTGGGCGCCGGAATCTATAGCGGGACGTTCAAGGTGACCTGGACCTGGAAGTTCTGCTCGGGGGTCTGGGTCGGCAGCAGCTGCACGCTCGGCACGGTCGACCAGGGGACGCAATCGACCGATATTGCCTTCACCGTCACCGTCGCGCCCAAGCCGGTAACCGTGGCGGTCAGCGCGACCACGACTTGGGATCCGATCGCCGGCACTGTCTTCCCCAAGGCGATCATTGGCGCGAAGAAGCGCGTCACCGTAACCGTTGCCAATCCCGACATCGTCGCGACCGACCTCAATTCAGTTCGCGTCGAGCTCCCGACGACTGTGGGCACCGCGATCGCACTCGACGGCGACGGCGCGAGTCTGGGTGCCGCGATCCGCTTCGCCGACGGCACGCCGAGCTCGACCTTGGCATTTAACTACACCAATGCGGGCGACGGGGCCGACGACGTCGATTTCTATTCGGACGGCCCCGGCTGGGCCTATGTACCGACACCTGGCGACGCGATCTCGCAGGCGTTGGTCACCAAAGTGCGGCTGAAGCCGCGCGGCAAGCTCGCGCCTGGCTCGTCCTTTACGATCACGCTGCCCTATCTCGTGCGCTGAAGACTCCGGGCACGTTCAAGCGCCTGGCGCGAGTCAATTGATCGAGCAGCCGGCCTCCGCGATGATCATTTCGATCAACGGCCGCGTCGGCGAGGTGCAATTCCGGGGATCGACAGCTCGCCCGACGATTGGACCTGACGCCGATCGACCCGGGGCGTCGTCGGTACGCCTCCATCTCAAGCACATTTTCTGCAAGATAGAACGTCGCGCCAGACGCACTTCGTCGCCCGGATTGCGCAGATTCCGAAATTGGAGTCTCGACCCAGCATCCTTCTTTTCGTCATCCCGATATTACTCTTTGCCGAATCGCAGGCTTTCGTCGGAAAGACTTGGCGTCCGCTTTTCTTTTCAATCACGGGTTGAAGAAAGCGGCTTGAGAGATGACTCAATGGAGAGGCCTTGGGATACGGTAGCGCCATCCCTCAGCCGCCTTGGGGGGATGTTAAGCAGTTTCGCGCCATTGCTGCGCAATGACCAGCCGGGGGCCCCGTAACC
Source organism: Sphingomonas sp. FW306-1B-B10E (assembly GCF_058782005.1). Lineage (NCBI taxonomy): Bacteria > Pseudomonadati > Pseudomonadota > Alphaproteobacteria > Sphingomonadales > Sphingomonadaceae > Sphingomonas > Sphingomonas sp. FW306-1B-B10E. The sequence goes on along the minus strand of NZ_JBYSXG010000012.1, from coordinate 26,616 downwards.
TCATCGCCTTGGACTTGCTGCGCTTTGGCTGCGCGCTAATCGTGCTCGCCTTCCATTGGATCGGCGGGTTTGCGCAGAAGCCGATGGGCGGCACGGCGCTCCACACGCTGCCGCTGGATACGGGATGGACGCCTTTCGTCAGCACGGGCTGGATCGGCGTCGAGATCTTCTTCGTCCTCTCCGGCTTCGTGATCGCCTGGTCCGCCGAGGGTTCGAGCGCCGCCTCTTTTGCGCACCGGCGCATGCTGCGCCTCGTGCCGGCGGCATGGCTTTGCGCGACGGTGACCGCCGGCGCAGTCGTCCTGCTCTTCGGCAGCACGGAGCCCGGCACGGTTGCGATATTGTGGTTAGGCTCCGTGCTGTTCTGGCCGATGTTCGCGATCGATCAGAGCTATTGGACGCTCGGGATCGAGGTCAATTTCTACCTGCTCGTCACCCTGACGCTGCTGCGCGGCACCTCGCTCGGTCGGATTGAGCGGTTCGGCGGCCTGCTCGGCCTCGCCAGCGCGGCCTATTGGGTGGCGTGGTGCTTCGTGGATGTGCCGCCCGCGGCAGACCGGATGGTCCAGCTCACCCTCCTGCCGCACGGCTGCTTCTTCGCGCTCGGCATCCTGATCCGTACCGGACAGCGTCTCGGCGCGCGGCCCGCGTGGCTCGCCTTTCTGCTGGCGGCGTGCGTGGCCGCATGGCTCGAGATCGACGCGCATTGGCGGATCATGAACGCCGTCGACCCTGCTTATTTCCCGCCGACCTTGTTGTTCGCCAGCAGCGTGCTCCTGATCGCCTTCGCCGAGCGGATCCAACCGCTGCTTTCCGGCAAGATCAGTCCCCCGGCGTCAGCGATGATCGGGCTGATGACGTATCCGCTCTACCTGCTCCACCAGAAGTTCGGCACGATGCTGATCGCCGGCCTGCTCGATCTGGGGGCGCCCTATTGGCCCGCCGCCGCGCTCACCTTCGCGATCACATTGGCGCTGTCCTGGGCGATCGTCCGCTTCGGGGAGCCACGGGTGCGAACCCTGCTCGCGAAGTTCGGCGGCAAGGGCGCGCCGCGGCCCCTAGCTCTCGAAGCTTCCGTTCGCCCGCACTGAACTGAGAATCGTGAAAACGATCTCATTTCCTGGAGATGACGACCCCATGCGGTTCGGCATCGCCCTGTTGCCCCGATGCACCACTCGTTAACCTATCGTCGCAGCGATTGAAGAAAACGATTTCATAACCCGTGGTTCGGGATTAATCCGCCCGTATCAACCGCCGAAGTCTGTGAGATTCCGGCCCGGGGAGGAGGATGTATGTTGCTTACCGTTCGCGCGGGCGCTCGCGCCGCATTACTGGCCAGTGCAGCCCTGTTGCCCCTCGCCGCGCAGGCCCAGACCGCAACCCCCGACACGACCGCGCCTGCCGCGCAGGGTACGAGCGCCGACGAGGGCGAGATCGTCGTCACCGGCCAGACCACGCCCAACCGCCCGCTGATCACCGCCTCGGCCGACATCACCCTCGCCAATCGCGAGCTGATCGATCAGAAGGCGCCGCGCTCGACCGCGGACCTGCTCGAATTGGTTCCCGGCATCTTCGTCGAAGCGACCGCCGGCCAGATCTCGAACAATTATTCGGTGCGCGGCCTGCAGGGCGGCGGCCAGCGCTTCGTCCAGCTCGAGGAAGACGGCCTGCCGATCCTCTATGGCGGCGGCGGCGCCGACTTCTTCTTCGATCCCGACCTGACCATCGATCGCCTCGAGGCGGTCAAGGGCGGCTCGTCGGGCGTGCTCACCGTCAACGGCGCGGGCGCGACGATCAACTTCATCTCGAAGGCGCCGAACTTCGACAAGCCCGAGGGTGCGGTCCGCTTCACCGGCTATAATTACGTGCTCAAGCGCGGCGATTTCTATTATTCGCAGCCGATCACCGACAAGCTCGCCTTCAACGTCGGCGGCTATATCCAGTCGAGCCCCGGCGTGCGCAAGAACCCGTTCGACTATCAGGGCTGGCGCCTCAAGGGGATGCTCGAATATCGCTTCGACGATGGCGGCTATGTCCGCCTATCGGGCAAGGGCGGCAATGTCGAAAACGCTTATTATGCCGACCAGCCCTATCGCTTCCAGGACGGCGAGCCGACCGGCATTCCCAGCCTGGACACCCAGTTCGGCAATGTCGGCGGCGATGCCTTCACCAACATCGCGGTGCCGGCGGCGACGACCGCGCATTCGAGCGGCTATCGCGACTTCAAGTATCGCGACGGCGTCGTCGCCAAGACCTGGCAGGCGCGGCTCGACTTCGAGAAGCCGGTCAGCGACTCGTTCACGCTGTTCGGTCACGGCCGCTATCTCGATTATTCGTATGACTTCAACGGCCTGTTCCCGGGCTCGGGCACCGGCAATGCCGGGCTGACCAGCGCTGTCAATTATCTGACCCCGGGCGCGAACTCGCCGATCAACGACCTGCTGACGCTCGGGACTGCCGCGTTTCCGACGCGGACGCGCTTCGGCATCAAGAACCTGCGCACCGGCCAGGTGCTCGGTGCCAACCAGACCGCCGAGCTCAACGCGCTCAACGGCAACGGCTTCCTTCAGCGCACCACGCTCAACCATGACGCGATCGACGCCTATGATTTCGGCATGAACCTGGGCGGCCGCTGGAACTTCGAGAGCGGCAGCTTCACCAACTCGCTGACCGCGGGCGTGATGTACTACAACACCAAGCGCGACCAGGATCAGTCGGCAACCGCAAGCGTGGTCAACGACGTCCGCACCAACAGCGACATCTATGACGTCGTCGCGCTCGATGTGGCGAACAATGTCATCGGCACGCTGTCGGACAACGGCCTGGTCTCGTACGGCGATTGGGGCGCGGGCATCCGCAGCCGGAAGGATTCGAGCGTTTCGCTCTATGCGAACGACGAACTCTCGATCGGCGATCTCCACCTCGACGCAGGCGTGCGCTGGGAGCAGGACAGCGCCACGGCGTGGGACGGCAACCAGGCGACGGTCAACGAGCCGGTTCCGGCGGGTACCGCGGGCGTGCTCCCCACGGTCGGGTCGAGCTGGGACGGCACCTATGCGGTCCGCCGCGCCAAGAAGCGGGCGGTGGCCTATACCTTCGGCGCAAACTACCTGATCACGCCGAGCTTCTCGGTCTATGCGCGCTACGCCAACGGTTTCCAGATGAACAATGTCGATCCGATTACCGGAATCGAATTGTACGAAGCCGGCCTGCGCTACCAGCATGGCCGCCTGTTCTCGGGGTCGGCGACGGTGTTCCGCACCAACTTCCGCAACCAGAACTACAATTTCGCCGATCCGGTGAACCCGACCCAGCAGAGCAACATCAACGCCGATCTGCGCACCAACGGCGTCGAGCTCGACCTCAACGTCCGTCCGGTCGACTTCTTCTCGATCGACTTCCAGGGCGTGTTCCAGGACCCCAAGCTGGTCAACCTCGCGATCAACGGCGCCAACCAGGAAGGCTTCGAGGGCAACCGCCCCGAGCGCACTCCGGCGCAATTGTTCACGATCACGCCGACCTTCCGGCTGCCCAACGGCCTCGGCGAGGTCTATGGCCGCTACAAATATATCGGCAAGATCTACGCCGATGCCGGCAACGGCGTGGCGCTGCCGAGCTACGGCGTGACGAGCCTCGGCGCCTCGTTCAACCTCAGCGACCGGCTGCAGCTGAGCGTCAATGCCGACAATATCTTCGACGTGGTCGGCCTGACCGAAGGCAATCCGCGCCAGGGGCAGACCCAGGCGATCACCGAGGGCTATTTCTACGCCCGCGGCATCGTCGGCGCGACTTATGGCGGCACGATCACGTTCAAGTTCTGATCGCCGGAAGAGTGAAAAGGAAGGCGCGGCAATCGAGAGGTTCGCCGCGCCTTTTCGTATCGATTACGAGGAGAGACGGATGCGAGGTTCGATGCGGATGGCACTGGCAGCGGGATTGCTCCTCGCCGGCACGGTGATGGCCTCGAGCGCGATGGCGCAGCAACGCGGCAAGGCGCCCGAACTCGCCTACAGCCTCACCGAGGGGCAGAACCTCAATGCCTTCGTCCGCGACGGCAAGGTCGCGGCGCACCTGCTGCTGCGAAACGGCAGCGATCCGCGCATCCTCGTCGCCTTTCCGGCCGGCAATAGCGGAGTCGGGCTGTGGTTCGAACCGCTCGCCCGCGCTGCGATCTGGCGGCTCGACCAGTCTCCCCGCCCGCTATCCCTCGCCGACGGCAAGGGCCGCCCGCTCAACGGGATCGAGACCGTGGCGACGATCGACGCACCGCGCCTCGTCCTCAAGCAAGCAGTGCTATCCAATGTCCGCTTCCTGCGCGACTATCAGGCGGTCAGCCGCTTCCCCGCCGAAGTCGCGGTAGCGCCGCGCGTCGAGGGCAACCGCATCGTCTACGCCCGCGACCGCGTCGACGGCGCCCCCGGCTACATGCTCGAGCTTGAAGTGCTCAGCGGGCGCATCGAGGGGGGCACTATCGTCGCAGGGCGCGACGGCCGCATCCGCATGAAGATCGTCGCCGCGACCGGTGACACGCCTCTCACCGGCCTCAGCAAGGCCGAATTGCTCAACGCCCGCGCGGCCGCCGATCCCGCCGGGCGCAATGCCCTCGCCTTCCTCAGCTACCGCGAGAAGTTCCTCGCCGGCTCGTGGCGCTTCGACACCTATTTCGGGCGCGACACGCTGATGTCGGTGCGCCTGCTAATGCCCGCACTCAAGGGCGCGGCGGTCGAAGCCGGGCTGGGTGCGGTGCTCGCCCGCCTCAATCCCGGCGGCGAAGTCGCGCACGAGGAAGGCCTGTCAGAATTCGCACTGGTCGATCACGCCCAGCACCGCCAGCCCGGCGGCGCCGCGGCGACGCTCGACTATGGCATGATCGACGACGATTACATGCTCGCACCTGTGGCAGCGGAATATCTGCTCGGCCATGCGACGCCCGCCGCAGCGCGCACCTTCCTGGCGTCGCGAATAAGCGGCGAGGCGCAACCCGCCGCCGCCGAACCCGCCGGCGCGCTGCTGGTGCGCAACCTCCGCTTCGTCCTCGACCAGGCGCAGCCCTTCGCGCACGATCCGCGCTGGAACCAGCTGGTCGCGATCCATAAGGGCCGGATGACCGGCCAATGGCGCGACAGCGAGGAAGGCATCGGCCGCGGCCGCTATCCCTATGACGTGAACGCCGTGCTCGTCCCCGCGGCGCTCGAAGCGGCGGACAAGCTGCTGCGCGCCGGGTTGCTCGATGCCTATCTGACGCCGGCCGATCGCGCCGCCTTCATGCGCGCCGCGGCGATGGCCGCGACGTGGCGCGACGCGGCACCCGGGCTGTTCGCGGTAGAGGCCCCCGCGCCATTCGCCGCATCCCGCGTCCGCGACTATGCCGCCCGCGTCGGCGTCCCGGCCGCGCCCGCGCTGGCTGCGCTCGACGGCCAGGCGCTGCGCTATCACGCGATCGCGCTCGACGATCACGGCAAACCGGTGCCGATCCTCAATTCGGACGAGGGCTTCGCGCTGCTCTTCGGCCATCCCGATCCGGCCGACCTGCAGACCTATGTCGGCGCACTCGCGCGGCCCTTCCCGGCGGGGCTGATGACCGATATCGGCCTGCTCGTCGCCAACCCGGCGCTGGCCACCGCCGAGGTGCAGGACCGCTTCACCCCCGCCGCCTATCACGGCGCGGTCGTGTGGTCGTGGCAGCAGGCGATGTTCGCCGCAGGCCTCGCGCGGCAGCTCACCCGCACCGACCTGCCGCCCGCCACGCGCAATGTGCTCAGGGAGGCACAGGCGAAGCTATGGCGCGCGATCCAGGCGACCCGCGCGACGCAGAGCTCCGAGCTCTGGTCCTGGGCCTTCGAGAACGGCCGCTACAAGGTCGTGGCTTTCGGGGCCGGCAAGGCGGACGTCGACGAGTCCAACGCCGCCCAGCTCTGGAGCACCGTCTATCTCGCGGTCCAGCCGCCAAAAGAGGGTCAAGCGCGACGACGCTGACTCAGGCGGTTGGGGCGAGCTAACCCAGCGACAGGAAAGCAGTGATCGTCAGGCGCCCGGTCGCCGGGTCGCGGTCGAGCACCGCATCGGGAGCGATCGCGCCGCTGTGGAGCTGTTGGCTGCGGTAGATCACCGCGCGATTGTACCGTGCCTCGACATGCGCGATCCGCTCGAACAGCGCAGTGTCGCCGAACGGATAAGCAGCAGCCGGTTCGCTGCGCAGCTCGGTGTTGCGCGCAGCGAGATAAGGCGTCGAACGCGCGGCCTCGACGGTCTCATATCCCGTCGCCCGGTGGCGAAAGAATGCGGTGCCGTCGCCGCCGTCGGGCGAGAGATAATGGACCAGCGCGATGCGTCCCGGTTGCACCGCATCGACATGCGGCAACCTCTGCTCGACCGCCAGTTCCCCGGGCGGCGTCGTGACGATCGAGAAGCTGGCGTCGAGCAGTTCGACGCCCGCATCATGCCCGAACACCACGCGCAGCACCGAGGCCAGCGCCGGCCGCACCTGCGCGAAATAGCCGTCGGGCAGCGGCGCGCGAATGCCCGGATAATGATGCCACCCCGGCTCGAAGCGCGCTGCCAGCGCCGCCGCCCGCAGCGCGTCGGGATCGGGATGGAAGCCGTCGACGATCGCGATCGGCTGCTGCTCGGCGCCGACCCTCCGCGCGACGATGTCGGGCCGGTTCACCCCTGCCCCATCGCCGCCGCCAGCGCCGCGTCGTGCAGCGGCAGCGTCGGCGTCGCGCGCTGGACCACCTCAGCAATCTGGCGGAGCTGCGCGAGATTGGCCGCGCTGTCGAGCGTGTCGGCGAGGGGATTATAGTCCTCCGCCACAATCTCCTGCCCGTTGAGCACTGCCAGCCAGCTCGCCTCGCGGAATAGCTCTTCGCTCCCCAGCATCAACCGTCCCGAGCGGCGGTACTGTGCCTCGCGCGCCACTAGACTCTCGGGCAGCGGCATCGCGCGCCGCTCGGCCCAGAATGGCTCGGTCCGGCCCGGATTGGCGTGGTAATGGAGGATCAGGAAGTCGCGGATATTGTCCATGTCGGCGTTCAGCAGCGCGTTGTAGCGCTCGGCCAGCATCGGATCCATGTCGCGATCGGGAAACAGCGTCAGAAGCTTGGCGATGCCGCTCTGTATCAAATGGATCGACGTCGATTCGAGCGGCTCGAGAAAGCCCGAGGAAAGCCCTAAAGCCACGACATTCCCGATCCAGGCCTTGCGCCGCGTCCCCGCGGTGAAGCGCAGCGTCCATGGCTCGGCAAGCGCGGCTCCGTCGAGGCTAGCCATCAGCGTCGCGGTTGCCTCGTCCTCGCTGACGAAGCGGCTGGAGAAGACATGGCCGTTGCCGATCCGGTGCTGCAGCGGGATGCGCCATTGCCACCCCGCCGCCCGCGCGGTCGAGCGCGTGAACGGCGTCGTCGTATCGAGCCGCTCGCACGGAACCGCGACGGCGCGGTCGCAGGGCAGCCAATGCGACCAATCCTCGAACGCGCTTGTCATCTCGCCTTTGATCAGCAGCGCGCGAAACCCCGAGCAATCGATGAACAGCTCGCCTTCCAGCCGTTCACCGCGCTCGGTGGTCAGCGCAGTCACCAATCCGCTCAGCGGATCGCGCCCGACCGCCTGCAGCCGCCCCTCGACCCGCGTGACGCCGGCCGCCTCGGCGATGGCGCGCAAATGCCTGCCGTAGAGCGCGGCGTCGAAATGATAGGCGTAGCCGAGCGTCGACAGGATCGACCGCACGTCCCCCGCCGGCTTGGCGAAGCGCCCCTGCCCGGCGAGCTGCTCCGCCAGCGAGAAGGTCGAAAGCGGCAGATCCAGCCCCTCGGCCTGCGCCTTGATCCAGCGATGATGGAAGGCGACGCCGCCCGATTGCACCCCGAACGTGCCGAACGGATGGAAATAGCGATAGCCCGGCCGTACCCAGTCGACGAACTCGATGCCCAGCTTAAAGCTCGCTTTGGTCTCGCGGAGGAACGCCGCTTCGTCGAGCCCGATCAGCGCGTTGAACCAGTGGATCGTCGGGATCGTCGCCTCGCCGACGCCGACTGCGCCGATCTCGTCTGATTCGAGCAGCGTGATGTCGAGCGTGCCACCGAATTGGCGCGCCAGCGCGGTCGCCGCCATCCAACCGGCGGTCCCGCCCCCCAGGATGACGACCGAGCGAACGCGCTTCGGATCGCGCGCCAGATGTTCGCCGGATTGGGTCATCGACTGATCTTCCCGCCCTTGAGGCGCGCGCAGCGATAGCCGAGCGCGCGACAATCTCCAAAATACCGCACCGAGCGTACATGCCTCGGCCGCGTGCTTATGAAAACCATTCCATAACGCACCGAGCCGAGCTAGCGTGCGTCAAAATAATATGAGGGAGAAGATCATGGGGCGTCCGGCACTCGCCATTATGGCATTGGCCACCAGCTATGCCGTGCTCGGCCTGCTGATGAACAGCGTCGGCACCGTCATCCTCCAGTCGATCCAGCATTACAGCGTCACCAAGCCGCAAGCGGCGAGCCTCGAGGCGTGCAAGGACCTGTCGGTGGTCGCGGCGTCGTTCCTGTTCGCGGTCCACCTGCCGCGCTTCGGGTTTCGCCGCGCGCAGATCCTGGTGATGCTGGCGATCGCCGCCGGCGCGCTGGCAATGTCGGTCGCCAACAGCTTCGTCGCCACCCAGTTCTTCTTCGTGCTCACCGGCCTGTGCTTCGGCATCGCCAAGGTCGCGACCTATGCATCGATCGGCCTCGTGCGCCCCGACCGCGAAGGCCATGCCAGTCTGACCAGCCTGATCGAGGGCGTGTTCATGATCGGCATCCTGGTCGGCATCTGGATGTTCGGCTGGTTCATCGGCGGCGACCACACCGGGCACGACTGGCTCCATGTCCATCGCGTGATCGCCGCGCTCGCCGCGCTCGCCGCTTTGCTGTGGTGGTTTGCCCCGCTCGACGAGCGCGGCCATGCCGGCGGCGAGATCGCGGCACCCGGCTATCGCGACATGATCGCGCTCGTCATCCTGCCCTCGACGATCGCCTTCCTCGCCGCGATCTTCTTCTACGTGCTGGTCGAGCAGAGCATCGGCACCTGGCTGCCGACCTTCAACAACCAGGTCCTCCATTTGCCGAGCGCGATGAGCGTGCAGGCCTCGAGCATCTTCGTCGCCGCGCTCGCGGTCGGGCGGCTGAGCGCGAGCGGCCTCGTCGCGCGGCTCGGCTGGCTGCGGCTGCTGCTCGGCTGCCTGGTGGCGATGGCGGCGCTCGTGCTGCTGACCTTGCCGACAACGCACGGGCTCGCATTGCGCCCGGACGTGACCTGGTTCAGCGCGCCGATCGCCGCTTACATCTTCCCGCTGATCGGCGTGTTCATGGCACCGATCTATCCGATCGTCTCGTCGGTGGTGCTGAGCGCGCTGCCGCAGCAGCGCCACGCGACCATGGTCGGGCTGATGGTGATCTTCTCGGCGCTAGGCGGCACGGTCGGCTCGATCATCACCGGCCTGGTGTTCGATCGCTTCTCGGGACAGGTCGCCTTTTATCTCGTGCTGGTGCCGATCGCGCTGATCGGCGCGGCCTTGTGGTGGCTGGCGCGAGTCATCGCCCGCGTCGCGGCGGCGCGCGATCAGACCGCGGCGTAGTCGCTTAGCCGGAAGTCGGCGATCGAAGCGATCATCCGATCCGCCCCTGGCAGCGATCCTGCTGGACCGATCCCGAGCGCGGGCATCCCGGCGTCGCGGATCGCGGTGATCCCCGCCGCCGAATCCTCGACCCCCAGCATCGCCGCGGGCGCCACACCCGTGGCGGCTGCGGCCGCGAGGAAGATGTCGGGCGCCGGCTTGCCGCGCGCGACGCTGGCAGGATCGATCACCACGTCGAATCGATCGGCGATCCCCAGTCGATCGAGCAGCAACGGCGCATTGCGGCTGGCCGAGGCCAGCGCGACCGCCAGCCCCGCGGCGTGGCACTGCTCCACCGCCTCGCGCGCGCCGGGAAACAGGTCGCCGGGACCGAAACTGGCGATCTCGTCGAGATACCATTGGTTCTTCCGCGCAGCGAGCGCGTCGCGGCGCGCGGCATCGAACCCTGGGCGGTCCCCCAGAATAAGCGCCAGGCTGCCCATCCGATCGACGCCCTTGAGCGCCTCGTTGGCGGCTTCGTCGAACGGTATGTCTAGCGTGTCGGCGAGCCGCTTCCACGCCCGGTAATGCGCGCGCGCAGTATCGGTGAGCACCCCGTCGAGGTCGAAGGCGACGCCGCCGAGCGGACGCGGGAAGGTCATCGGGCGAGTGCTCCGGTCCAGCTTTCGCCCGGCGCGATGCGGACCGCGTCGCCATTGTGCGCGAACGCCAGCGGCGACCCGGCGACGACTTCGTAATGCGCGCCGTCACCACCCACCGTCACGCGCAGCTCGCTTCCCCGCCAGCGCATGCCGAAGCGATAGCCTTGCCACGCCGCCGGCAGTGTCGGCCGGAAGCCGAACCTGCCTTCGCCCGGGCGGAACCCGGCAAAGCCCCAGACCAGAGCCAGCCACGATCCGGCGAGCGATGCCATGTGCACGCCGTGATCGGTGTTGCCGTGCTGGTCCTCGATGTCGACAAAGCTGGTATCGCGGAAGAAGCCGAGCGCAGCGTCGTCCTCCCCTACTTCGCTGGCGAGAATCGCGAAGCTCGATGCCGACAGCGTCGAATCATGCGTGGTGATCGGCTCGTAATATTCGAACACCCGCCGCTTGCGCGCCAGCGACACCTCTTCGCCGCCTAGCACCATGCCGAGCACGATATCGGCCTGCTTACAGACCTGATGGCGATACAGCGTCATCGGGTGATAATGCAGCAGCAGCGGGAAACGGTCCTTGGCGGTTCCCGCCACGTCCCAGCGCGGCCTGGTCAGGAAGCTGGCATCCTGCGCATCGAGGTCGCGCCCCGTATCGAAAGGCAGGTGCATCGCATCGGCGGCGCGTGCGAACGCCTCCAGCTCGCTGTCTTGCAAGGTAATCTTGCGCGACAGCTCTTCCCATGCCGCGGGCGCCGCCGCGGCCATGCGCTCGGCGACAACGCGCGCTAGCCGCAGATGCTTCTGCGCCATGCGATTGGTGTACCAATTGTCGTCGACCAAGGCTGTATATTCATCGGGGCCGGTCACCCCGTGGAGGTGAAAACCGTCCGCCTGCCAATCGCCGAGCGCCAGCCACAGCCGCGCGGTCTCGATCAGCATCTCCGCGCCCATCTCGAACAGGAAGGCGTCGTCGCCGGTCGCATCGGCGTAGAAGCCGATCGCGAAGCCGATCGCCGCATTGATGTGATATTGCGCCGATCCGCTGGGATAATGCGCCGAGCATTCGCGCCCCGCGATCGTCCGCCAGGCGTAGAGCGCGCCCGTCTCGTGGTCGAGCGCACGGGCATTGGCACGCGCGGCATCGAGCGTCCCGAAGCGGTAAACGAGCATCGCGCGCGCCACCTCGGGAGCGGTCACCGCGAACACCGGCAGCATGAATGCCTCGGTGTCCCAGAAATAATGGCCTTCATAGCCTTCGCCGGTGAGGCCCTTGGCCGCCGCGCTCGACCGCCCGTCGCGCCCTGCCGACGTGAACAAGTGGAACAGGTTGACGCGCAGCGCCGCGCTGGTCTCGGCATCGCCGTCGATACGGACCTCGGCGCGATCCCAAAATGCTGCGAACGCCGTGCGCTGGGCTGCGAGCGCCGCATCGAAACCGATGCGCAGTGCCGCGTCGGCGCGCGCCTCCGCCTCGCCGCGCAGTGCATCCGAAGCACCGGTCCCAGCCGCGTAGCCGGTCGCGACGACCAGCCAGTCGCCTTGCGCTTCCGACGCCTGCACCGTCGCCACGCCGACACCGCTTCCCGGCAGCCGCTCGACGACGCAGCGGGTCTCGGCATGTTCGGTCGCGAAGCCGCCCGAGGCGAGATGCACGCCGATGCGTGGATCGTCCGACTGTCCTGCGGCGCGCGGCGCCGGGGCGAGGAAAGGCTCGAGCGTCGCGGCCGCTCCATTCACGGCCACGCGGAGGCGGCGCAGCAGCACCGGCGTGCCGTCGATCGGCACCAGCCGCTCGGCATGGATCACGAGTTCCTGTCCGTCAGCGAGCACCCAGCGCGAGCGGCGACGCAACAGCCCCGAGCGCAGATCGAGCGCGCGGCTCGTCTCGGCGAGTTCCGCCGTCGCGAAATCGACTGCGACGCCGTCGAGCAGGACCCGCAGCCCCAGCGGCTCGGCGACGGGCACGCGCGTATCGGAGGTATCGGCGAACCCGTGAAGATGTTCGTGATAGTGGATCGGGCTCTGTTCGAACGCTTCGGCGAGAAAGGTCGAAGCGTGCGCCCGCTCCTCGAGCACGCCGCGCACGCCGATCGTGCCGTTCGACAGCGCGAGCATCGTTCCGGCCCAGCCTTCGCGTTCGGAATCGTCTCCGTCGATGACGAGCGTCCACCCATGGTCGGTGAACGTCAGATCCTGCCGCCGATCGCGTTCCCCGCCCGCCAAAACCCGCTCCTCCAGCTTGTCGACTGGAGATAGCGGAGCTTTGATAACGATTTCAAGAACAATGCGTGGCGCTTTACGCTGCGGACCCAAGTGAGGCTCGTTGCCAAGGTCGGCAGTTCCGGTCATCATCAAGCATATGGCAGGGCGAAGAAGCGATCTCACCCTCGCGGCCAGCGTGGGGAGCATCTGCCTGATGCTCGCAGGCTGCGGGCCGGTGAAAACGGCCGAGCTGTCCTATACCTCGCGAGCGGCCAGTGTCGACGATCGTCCGGATGACCTCTGGGGAGAACCCTATCCGAACGTGCCGCCACAGCCGAACGGTCGGCTGTTCGACCCGACCAGCGGACTGGGCGTACAGCGATTTGCCGATCAACTGACTGGCGGCCATGTCGACACCTTCGTCGCTCATCGGCGGGACCTCCTGCGGTCGGGGGCTGAAATTCACGATTTCTATCCGCCTGCGAAGCCCGGCCCCGGACCAGGCATGTGCGAGGCGCGCCGCTTTCAGGTTGCCGGCGGTTTCTCCAATTCTCGGGTGGTACCGGCTTCGGACGGCAAGTGGTTACGGCCCGTATATGCCGTGGCGGGGAGCCTCGCTCCGCTCGGCAAGGCGTCGACGAAGGCATATTGGGCGCGCCTGGCGCGGGCCTGTCGGCAACGATCCGATATGGATGCCTGGTTCGATGCCGAGCCGAAGCGCGCCTATCTCGGCGCGCGCCTCATCGATGCGGTGGTGGCCGCTGCCAAGCATCCGGGCAGCCTGCCCTTCGGCCTGCATTGCCTGCCCTACCCGCCCGAGGTCCAGGTTCGGCCACTTTGCGCCGCCGACGTTCGCAGGAGCATCGCCTCCCTGCTGCCACGCGCCATCCTGAGCGTCGGCGATTGCAACGACAGGCCAGGCGCGGACTGCATCAGCGTTCAGCTTGCCAAGGCCCCGGAGCGCTCACCGACGATCGAAGATCGTTGGACAGTCGATATCAGGTTCGACGCGAGCGATGGTCTGGCGATCAAGGACGTGACGCTGGCCGACACGCAGCCGATAATCGATTGACCGCACGGGGCAGCTGGCGGCTGACAGCAATTCCAAATTTCCCCTCAAGTCTCGCGCTTGACCATCCGGGTCGGCAGCACGACCGAGGCGGGGCGCTCGCCCTCGATCTGCTCCATCAATTTCTCGACGAGCAGCGCGCCCGCCACATCGGTCTTCTGGTCGATCGTCGTGATCGCCGGATGGAAATGCGCCGAGGGCGGGATGTTGTTGTAGCCCACCAGCGAATAGTCGCGCTGCGCCGCCAGCCCGCGATCGCGGAACGCGCCGATCACCGCCATCGCCGCAGTGTCCGAAAAGGCGAACACCGCGTCGGGCGGTGCCACCCCGGCGAGATAGGACGCGACCGTTTCGGCCGTCACGGTGAACGCCATGGAAGCGATCGGCAGCAAGTCGATGCTGACGTTGCGGGCCCCTTTCGCGGCGAGCTTGAGCCCCTCGTAGCGGAGGCGAAGCTCCTCGTGGCGGATGTCGCCGACGAACAGCCAGCGCCGGCGGCGATGGGCGACGAAATGCTCGCCCGCGAGCCGCCCGCCGCCGAGATTGTCGCTGCCCACCGCGCAATAGCCGGCATCGGGCGACACCGCGCCCCACACGACGAGCGGAATGTCGTGCTTGCCGAGCGTGCGCAGCATCTCGTCGCGCGTCCCCTGCCCGAGCACGATGAAGCCATCGGCGCCGCGGGCGCGGTGGAAGTCGCGAAAGGCGCGCACGTCGTCCAACCCCGGCGGCGACAGCAGAAGGTCCTGGTTGCGCACCGAAAGCGCCTCGGAAACGCCGGCGAGCAATTCGAAGATGAACGGATCGCCGATCGCGCCGTGCCGATGCGAGCCGAAATCGAGCATCACCGCCACGGTATTGGTGCGCGCGTGACGCAGCTTCTGGGCGTTGCGATTGACGGCATAGCCATGCGCGCGGGCGACTTCGAGCACGCGCTCGCGCGTTTCCTCGGTGACGAGCGGGCTGCCGTTGAGCACGCGCGACACGGTGGGCGTCGAGACCTCGGCGAGCCGCGCGATGTCCTGCATCGTCAGCCGCGCCAGCCCGCCGGGTTGACTGCCGTCCTTCTTGATCGTGCTCGCGCTCATCTTGGCTTGGTAGGCGATCCCTCGCCTGTACAGCAAGCGTCGTGAAAACCTCGTCACACTGACGTCTTGAAAAGCATTTCATAATTGCATAGCATTTGCGAACGCGAGGCAAGTGTGCCCGCGATCCTTCAAGGGGAGGTCAAGATGCTTCGCACTGCATTTCTAATGCTGAGCGCCGCACCGTTCGCGCTCGCAGCGTCCATTGTGCACGCCCAGGAGGCGCCCGACACGGGTGCTGCCCAAGCCGCCGATTCAGCCCAACGCGCCGAAGGCGGCACGCCCGATATCGGCGAGCCCGGCTATGACGGCGAAGAGATCGTCGTGGTCGGAACCGCCGGCGGCGGGACGCGCCGCCAGGACGCGGCCTTCGCCGTGACGACCTTGTCGAGCGACGCGATCGAGCGCGCCGCGCCGAACAGCACCGCCGACCTGTTGCGCACCGTTCCCGGCGTGATGGCGGAGAGCTCGGGCGGCCAGAACGGCGCCAACATCTTCGTGCGCGGCTATCCTTCGGGCGGCGACGCGCAGTTCGTCACCTTCCAGCTTGCCGGCGTGCCGGTGTTTCCGCCCTCGACGCTCTCCTTCCTCGAGAATTCGCAGCTGATCCGGCTCGACGAGACGGTGCAGCGCGTCGAGGCAGTGCGCGGCGGCACCGGCTCGCTCTTCTCGAATGGCCAACCCGGCCTCACCGTCAACGTCGTCCCGCGCACCGGCGGCAGCGATTTCCACGGGCTCGCCAAGATATCCTACACCGATTACGGCGAGATCCGCGGCGACGCCTGGATCTCGGGTCCGCTCAATGACGACACCGGCTTCATGATCGGCGGCTATTACGCCCAGGGCAACGGCGTGCGCGATCCGCAGTTTCGCGCCGAGAAGGGCGGCCAGGTTACTGCGAACGTGCATCATGATTTCGGCGAGCGCGGCTCGGTCGAGATCTATGCGCGCTATCTCAACGATCACGGCCAATGGCTGCTGCCGATCCCGGTGGTCTCGACCAATGGCGAGATCAGCGCCTATCCCGGGTTCGACGCCGGCAGCGGCGTGCTCGCCGGACGCGAGACCCGCATCACGACCAATGTGGTCGGCCGCACCGTGGACCTTGCCGAAGGGCGTGGCGCCGACGTGTTCAACAGCGGCATCACCTTCGATTACGAAGTCGCCGACGGGCTGCGCCTGCGCGAACGGACCGCCTATCTCGGCGGCAATGCCGACACGATCGGCCTGGTTCCCGACGGCCCGCCGGGATCGGCTGCGGCGCAAGCGGTCGCGCTGGGCGGCGCCGACTCCACGGTCGCGAGCCTCAGCTATGTGAGCGGCGGCGGCGCGGTCGCGGGCGGCGCCAACGCGCAGGTGATGCGCGCCGGCGTCTGGGAAGTGCGCAAGAAGATCAGCTCGTTCGTGACCGATTCCGCGATCGAGTGGTCCTCGGGCGGCAACAAGCTCACCGGCGGCTTCTACTACGCGAATTACACGTCGAACGACGTCTGGTCGCTCGGCAACCAAGTGCTGCTGACCGCCGAGCCCAATGCACACCTGCTCAATCTCACGCTGAATGGCGGCCGCGTCGCCACGCGCAACGGCTTCACCAGCGGACCGGGCTTCCAGGTGAACGCGCAATATGACGGCAGCGACACCGCCTTCTACGCCGTGGACGAGTTCCAGATCACGCCTGAACTGCGGATCGACGGCGGCGCCCGCTGGCAGCGCCACGCCGTCGACGCCACGATCCGGACTCCCGCCGCAGCGACGGTCAATCTCGACGGCAATCCGAACACGCTCTACGACAATGCCGTGACCGTGCTCGGCGGGCCGCGCTTCATCGACTATTCGGATTCCGCCTGGTCATGGACCGCCGGCGTCAACTATGACCTGTCGCGCCAGATCGGCTTCTTCGCGCGCTACAGCCGCGGCAACAGCTTCCCCCAATTCGACAATCTGCGCGATGCCTCCGACGCCGACATCGCCAACAATAGCGGCCTCGCCACCGTGGCCGAGGTCGAGACCTATGAAGGCGGGCTCAAGGTGTCGATGCCGTGGCTCAATCTCTACGCCACGCTGTTCCACAACAAGTTCGACGGGCTTGCCAGCACCCAGCTCGTCAACAATGTGCCGCTCAGCCAGATCGGCGGTGCCAAGGCGACCGGCGTCGAGCTGGAAGGCGCGCTCCGGCCGTTCCGCGGCTTCAGCCTGTCGGCCGCAGGGACCTATCTCGATTCGACCTATGAGGATTTCTTCACCGGTGGCGGCACCACCGATAATACCGGCAACCGCGTCCAGCGCCAGCCGCGCTGGGCGTGGCGCGTGACCCCTGCCTATGCAGTGGATCTCGGCACGATCAAGCCGTCGGTGTTCGCAACGCTGCAATATACCGGCGACCGCTATTCGGACCCCGAGAACCAGCAGCTGCTCCCGCATTTCTACCAGCTCGATGCCGGCGTCTCGGTCGATATCGGCGAGCGGCTGAAGCTGCAGGTCACTGGCAACAACCTGACCGACGAGATTGGTCTCACCGAAGGCAATCCGCGCATCATCGGCGGACAGGGCCAGGGTCCGATCCTCGCTCGACCCATTCTCGGGCGTTCGTTTCGTTTCAGCGCGGCGCTGAGCTTCTGATCCCTGCCCCTCGTCCTCCGGCTTCGGCCGGAGGGCATTTTTTCGGCAAGGCTAGAGCGGATCGCAGGCTCTTCTATCGGATAGAAAAATCCCCCCGGACGTGCGCCCGGGGGGATGAACATGTCAGAGCCGGAGCGAAACGCCTGCGACGATCTGCCGGCCGAGCAGGTCGTAGCCCATGATCGTGTTGCCACGCAGCAGGCCGATGCGGCTGCGGCTGTCGGGCACGATCGGCGGGTCGCGATCGAAGATGTTGTTCGCGGCGAGCCGGAACGTCATCTGCTTGTTGATGTCGAACGTGAACGCCAGGTCGAACCAGTCATAGGCCTTGATGCCCGGGAACGCGTCGCGCTTGTCGCCTTCCGGCAGCGCCGGGATGCCGGTGCTGGCGGGTGCATACGCCGTCATCGGCATAGCGCTGCGGTGACGCCAGTTCAGCGACACGCTGGCGAAGCGGTCCGGCGACGTCCAGGTGGTGCGGAACTGGTGCGACCAGGTTGGCAAGCTCTCACCGCAACCGCTGCCGAAATAGCCGGTGCAGTCGCGCGGCGTGATGTCCGGCGCGCCCTGGCTGCCAACCAGCGTCATCAGCGTGCCGTTGAAGCTCATGTCGAGCGAACCAACGTCGCCCAGGCCGACATCATACTGGCCCTGGAAATCCCAGCCATGGGATTTGGACTTGTAACCGTTCGTCGAACCGCGCGAGACCCAGCCGGTCGCCGGGCTGGTCGTTGGCGAACTCGAAAGCGTGCCGTCGGCGTTGCGCACGATGCCGCGGCAATAATAGTCGTTGCCGGTGGTCAGGCAGCCGTTCAGCCAGTCGAGCGGATTGAAGAATTCCAGCTGATCCTCGAGGTCGATCAGCCAACGGTCGACCGACACCGTCAGGCCCGGCACGAAGCGCGGACGCAGCACCACGCCGAACGTCTTGCTGTAGGCGGTTTCCGGCCGCAGCGCGAAGCCGCCCTCGCGAACGGTGCAGGCATCGTTCGGGCAGATTAGCGTCGCGCTGTTGTAGAGGTTGGTGGGCAAGCCGGTATTGGCACACTGCTGCGCCGACCAGGACGGCGCCACGCGCGGGCCACCCGGGTTGGACGCGTTGATCTGCGGTGCGCAGGGATCGGCGTAGAAGCCCTGGTTCCAGAAGATGTTGGACGCGTTGGCCGCCGCGCCGACGCCCGGCGCCGCCTGCGACTTGTTGTACGAGGCGCGGAAGATGATGTCCGAGACGGGCGACCAGATGCCCTCGACCTTCCAAGTGCCGAACTTGTCCTCGAGGCGGTTGTACTTGGACACGCGGTAGCCCGCGTTCAGCTGCAGCAATTTCGTCCAAGACTGGTTCTCGACCAGCGGCGCCTGAAGCTCGACATTGCCTTCCAGGATGGTCTGGGTAGCGCGGCTGTTGTCTCCGCTGCCGTTATTCTCGCGGAAGATCTCGTTATAGTCGGTGCGGTCCATCTCGGAGCGGAATTCGGCGCCGAGCGCGATTGCGATACCCTGCTCGGCGAAGGGCGAGGTGATGCCGTATTTGCCGAGATCGCCGCTTACCGTTCCGAGGAACTGGAGCAGGCGGGGAACGCGCTTGGCGATGCCGCCGGTCGCGCCGCCGAAGAGATAATTGTTCAACGCTGGATCGTTGTTGAACGGCGCGAAGGCGTTGAACGGCGCACAGCTGGGATCGGTGCCGTTGACGACCGAGCGGCAGGTCGGGCGGCCGTTCACGTTCACAACGTCGAGCGAGCGGTTGATGTTGTCGAAGCGCGCGAACGGCACGTCGATCGTGTCGAGCTGCGCGCGCGAAATCATGCCGGCGACGTCATAGGACCAGGCATTGTCCAGAACGCGACCGCGCACGCCAGCGACGATACGGTAGCCGGCGTTGACGAATTCCTGGCGCACCAGCGGCTGGCCATCGAAGCGATAGCGCACGTCGAGGGGGGCATATTGCCCTGCCACGCCCGCGTTTGCGCCGCAAAGCGTCTGCGCCTGCGAGGCGGAGAGGAACGGGTTATCGCAGTTCACCTGGAACGGCGTCGAGCCGTACGCGGTGTAGGAGAAGTTGCGGTTCAGCTGCGTGTTGTACGACTTGTCGCGATAGTAGAGACCGTTCACGTAGAGTTCGACGTGATCCGAGATCTCCGCCGTCAGGAAGCCACCCGCATTGATGCGGTTGAACGGCCGCTGGAACGCCCAATCGTCATACGGATTGGCCGAGCTGCCCGCCGGTCCGCTGTTGATCGGGATGAAGGTGCCGTTGCCATTTGGGTTGTTGACGTACTGCGTGCCCGCATTCGGGCCCGCTTGGGGGATGATCGTGCCGGCGGGCGTGTAGCTGGCGCGCGAGCAGGCAAGCGGCGAGGTGCGGCTGCTGGTTACCACTTCGCAGACCGCATTCGAACGATCGCGCAGCTTGACGAGGCTCGACTGGCGATAATCCGCGAACGCCGAGATGTTGACGCGATTGTCGAACAGATTGATGCCCGCGGCGACGCTGAGATCGGCACGGCCGCCATCATTGGTCGCGCCGAGCGGCGCGTTGAAGCCGGCACGCTGCGCCGCCTCGGTCACCGCGCTGCTGCGGTTGTTGTGGTTGAAGAAGCTGTAGTTTCCGTCGACGCGGATACCTTCGAAATTCTTCTTGAGGATGAAGTTGACGACGCCCGCGACGGCGTCCGAACCATAAACCGAGGAAGCGCCGCCGGTCAGCACGTCGATCCGCTCGACCAGTGCGTTGGGAATGATGCCCAGGTCGACCGAGTTGGGCAGGCCGATGCGCAGCCCGTCGATCAGCATCAGCGTGCGCTCATAGCCCAGGCTGCGCAGCTTGATGCGCTGGCGGCCTTCCGAGTCGCTGAAGTTCTGCTCCGAATTGACCTGCACCTGGGGCAGGCGGTTGAGCACTTCCTCGATCGTGGTCGCGCCCTGCGCGGCGATCTCGGCAGAAGTGGTAGTGACGATCGGCGCGGCCGAGTGGTTGTTGGGGCGCACGATGCGCGTGCCGGTAACGACCACTTCGCCGCTCTCGCTGGCGCCGACGCGATCACCATCTGCAGCGATCTTGGCGGAAGCGACCGGATCGCCTGCGTCCTGCGCCAGTGCGTCGCTACTGGTATCCGTCTGCGCCTGCGCGGACACCGGCATCGCAACCAAAGCAGCAACGCAACAACTCGTGGCCAAAAGTCCCCTGAACAGCATTAAATCTCCTCTACGCTCCCTGTGGCGTCGGGGTGATCTGCAGGGCGCCGGCCGCTTTTGCACGACCGTACGCCAATAGGCGCGCCGGCTTCTGCCGTTCGCGCCACGCTGCCCCCAACGTCCGCAATCAAGCTGTCACAGAGTGATGCGAGGAACAACTTTAATTCGGACATTTGGTTTACGAATTGGCGGCAGTGTGTCGTCAGTGCTGCACTTTGCCATGTGACGGCGGACTAGCGCACCAGCAGCCACACGACGAAGGTGATGAGAAGCAGCGGGGCGAGGAGGATCGGCAAGCTGGCCTTCCAGCCATATTTCTCGTGCGCGACCTCTATCGTGCCTTCCCAGACCCAGACGATCGCTTCAAGTCACATTGCTTCCTCGCCGTGGACCTGTCCGCGGGTCACGCCGCCAGCATATGCTCCACGAGCAATCGCTCGAGATCGGCTGCGGCGATCGGGCGGCTGACGAAATAGCCCTGGACCATATCGCAGCCTATCGCGCGTAGAAAGGCAAGGCATTCGGCATCCTCGACGCCTTCGGCCACGACCTTGAGACCCAGCTCGTGCGCGAGATTGACGGTCGAGCGCACCAGCACGCCATCGCCCCGATTCTGGTGGGCGAACTGGACGAAGCTGCGATCGATCTTGAGCTCGTTGAGCGGCAGTTGCTTGAGATAGCTCAAGGTCGATTGACCGGTCCCGTAATCGTCCATCGAAATGGCGATGCCCATTTCGCGGAACGACCGCAAGGCGGTCGCGGCGCCCTCGGGATCGCTCATCGCCGCGGACTCGGTGACTTCGAAGGTCAGCCAGATGGGGTCGATTGCGCTGCGCTCGACGAGCGCACGAAGCGAAGCGATAAAGTCGGGCGAGTTGAGCAACTTGGCAGAAATGTTCACTGCGCCGGTCACCGCATGCCCGCGGGCGTGCCAACCCAGCAGATCGTTGATGGTCTGGCGCAGGACGTGCAGTGTCAGCCCGGCGATGCGGTCGTTGCGTTCGGCCAGCGGGATGAAAAGATCCGGGCGCAGGAAGCCGCGCGATGGGTGCTGCCAGCGGACCAGCGCCTCGACGCTGGCGATGCGATCGGCAGCGAGATCGAGCTTGGGCTGATAGACGACCTGGATCTCGCCGCGCTCGATCGCGTCATCGAGTTCGCCGAGCAGCGAGAGCTCGCGGTCGACCGTTTCGCCGTCGTCCGAATGGTGTGCATGCCAGCCGCTGCCCGATGCCAGCGCCTGCGCCGCGGCGAGCCCCGCCTGGGCGATGGCACGGTCCCCCGCATCGGCTTCGTCGGCAAAGCCGATCGCGATCGCCACGTCTACGCGCCGGCCGGCGACGTCGATCGGGCTCAGCATCGCGGTCCGGAGCGTCGCGATCCGCTGCTCGAGATCGGATCGGTCGTAGCAGCGCCAGGCGAGCACGCGGTCCTCGATCCGGTATACCGTCGCTCCCTCCGACACGAGCGCAATACGGTCGCGCACGCGCTTGACGAGTTGCGCGGCCGCGGCCGCGCCGAGACCGGCCGCCAGCTTGTCGAAATCGGCGATGTGCGCGGCGAGCACGCCTTCGCCCGGATAGCTACGCAGCGCATCGTGCAGCGCGTGCCGGTTGGGCAGGCCCGTCTCCGCATCGTGGAGCCGTCGGCGGCGCGCCGCGGCGAGCGATCGCATGGTGACGGCCGCAAGCCCGACCGCAGCCACCGTGACCAGCGCCGGGGCCAGCGGGAAGATCCAGTGGAGCAGCCGGTCCAGCGCCACGCCAGACCCGACCAGCAGCGCGGGCGCGGCGATCAGGATCGCTGCCAGCCGGGTCCTCGTACGCGCTCGCAGGATGAAAGCGCCGAGCGCGAGCCCGAACAGCCACGGCAATTGCCAGCCCGGTTCGTGCGGAACGCCACGCCGCAAGGTCTCGGCGGCAAGCGCCTGGATCACCACGCCGGGAAGGACGCCATGATTGGGCACCGCATAACGGTCGCCGGTCTCGATCGCGGTGGCGCCGATCACGACGGCCTTTCCGCGGATGTCGGCCGGGGCGAAACGGCCCTCGGCGATATCGATAAAGCTGTGCCGGGGTAGCGAGCCCGGCGCGATCGCAAAGTCGATCGGGAAGTCCGAATCCGCCGCGCCTGCCGTGCCGGCAAGCATCGCAGACAGCGAGGGGCGCGGCGTCCCGGCGGTGACCGTTCCGACCGGCATGCGCCGGACGAGCCCGTCCGCATCGGGCTGCACGGTGACCGCGGCGAGCATCGCGTGCTGGCGAAGCGGCGCGATCGGAAGCGAGTCCCTCCAGCCTGCGCCCGCGCGTTGGCTGAAGGTCGGGAGCACCACGTTTCCGCCTGCCCCTGCCAATGCCGCGGCGAAGGCGGCGTCCTGTCCGGGCTCCGACGGCGAGGAGAAATCGACATCGAAAGCGATACTCGCCGCCCCCGCCGCCTGCAGCCGCCCGACCAGCCGGGCATAATGTTGGCGCGGCCAGGGCCAGCGGTCGATCGCCGCGATACTGCGCGCGTCGATCTCGACAATATGCACCGCGCCCGACGCCGGGTGCTGGCCGAGGCTCCACCCCAATTGGTGGATCGTCCGGTCGATGCCCACGCCCCCGCCCGACAGGCCGGCGGCAATGCCGAGCGCGCCGCCGATCGCGAGCGCAGCCTTGCGCCAATGCTTCCAGACCCTGTTGAGCACAATCATCGCCACCCTCTGCACGCGATCCTAGCGCGCGGATGCTAAGGGCGCGTCAACGAGCCTCCGGATTATTTGTCCTTGCCGTTGCCGTTGCCGTTGCCGGAATTGCCATTGCCGTTCCCGTTCCCGCCGGCGTTGCTATTGCCGCTACCGGAGTTGTCGTTGCCGTTCCCGGAATTGCCGTTGCCATTCCCATTGCCGCCGGCGTTGCTGTTGCCGCTGCCCGAATTGTCGTTGCCGTTCCCGGAATTGCCGTTGCCATTCCCGTTGCCGCCGGCGTTGCTATTGCCGCTGCCCGAATTGTCGTTGCCGTTCCCGGAATTGCCGTTGCCATTTCCGTTGCCGCCGGCGTTGCTGTTGCCGCTGCCCGAATTGTCGTTGCCACTCCCGGAGCTGCCATTGCCATTCCCATTGCCACCGGCGTTGCTGTTGCCGCTGCCAGAGTTGTCGCTGCCACTTCCGGAATTGCCCTTGCCGCTTCCGGAATTCGCATTGCTATCGCCCGCGCCGCTGCCGGAGGCATTACCCTTGTCGCCGAGATCCTCGCCGCGCACTTCCGCCGTCGGCGCACGCACGGCGGCGGCCGCGACGCTCGCAATCTGGACACCGGTAGAGCCGCCGACCAGACCATCGGTGACCTTGCCGAGATCAGCCGGGGTCGCCGTGATCATCGTATCGATCATCTGCACTTCGGCAACTTCCGCCGCGCCGGCTCTGTCCGCGACCTCAGACCTTGTGGCGTCGTCCGAAGCGCTGCTCTGGTTCGGCGCCGGTTCAGCCGGTGCGTTGGGCGCGGGGGCAGCCGAGGGTGCGTTGGACGGGTCACGCTGAGGCGAGTCGATCGTCCGCGTATCCTGCCCCTGCACGGTAAGCCGATAGCGATCGGCCGCGGAGACGATCGCCACCACCCCTGGCCGGATCAGCTCGCGCGCGCCGCCGTCATCGGTCGAGGTCTCGACCGCGCCTTCGACCACCTGCAACGACGCCCCCTGCTCGGTGACGGTGATCGAAAAGGTCGTCCCCTTGACCACGGCGGCGAGATACGGCGTGCGCACGCCGAAATGCGGATTGGGCTTCTTCTCGATCTGGAACAGCGCATTGCCCCATTCCTGGAGCACGTCGAACATGCCGCGTTGCTCGGCCACGGCGGGAATGCGGACGCGGCTGTTCGCGTTGACGGTCATGAAATCCTTGCCGTGCACCACGATCGCGCGCGCGCCCGCGCCGGTGGAGAGCGTCGAACCCTGTGAGATCACGGTACCGCGGCGCACCGGGCGGCTGCCGCTGGCATCCCGCACCGTCACGGTTCCCGCCGCCTCGCTAACCGTCCAGCCGGCACTCTGCGCCATCGCAACGGGGCTGGCAGACAGCAACAGCGCGCACGCGGCGGATTTGATGACACGGATCATGATAAGCCCCTATTCTCCAGGCTCGGCCCTAATCGCTTGATGTTTAAGTCAGGGTTCGCACAGGTGGTTAATGCGTTGATCTCTTGAGGAAATCGTAACGGCTCCTTCGCTACGGCCAGAGCGAAGGATTTCGTCATGTACATCGCCCGCGGCCTGGTCGCGTCTCTTCTGCTGATCACGCTGCCTTTGGGTGCCGCCGCTCACGCCCAGGATGCGCTCGACCGCGTGCAGCCGCCGGTCGCGAAGGAAGAGCACGCGCCGCAGGACATCGCACCGCGGCCCGCCGTGCACGTCGATGTGGAGGCGCCGGCAGCGGTTGCCGAATCGGCTCGCACAGTGCTGGTCGGCGCTGTGGTGCTGCGCGGGCTGCAACGCCTCGCCCCGGCAGACTTCGCGGACATCCTCGCCACGCGCGTGGGCCGGACCTTGTCGCCTGCCGAGCTCGCCGACCTCGCCAATGCGATCGCCCAGCGCGCGCGTAGCCGGGGGTACGTCTTTGCATCGGCCGGAATCGGCGCGCAGCAGCTGCAGAACGGCGTGCTTACCGTTGACGTGGATGAAGGGCGCGTCGACGAAGTCCGCTTCGACGGTGCCGAACAGCCCGCCGTGCGCGCCGCGCTCTCGCCGCTGGTGAGCGGCGCGCCGGTGAAGATCGACGCGCTGGAGCGCCGCCTGCTCCTCGCCGGCGATATCGACGGCGTCCGGATCCGCAGCAGCCGCTTCGTGCGCGAAAAGGGCAAAGGCGTGCTCGTCGTCAAGGTGTCGACCGACCGCGTCGCCGCGCGGGCGACGCTCACCAACGAAGGGACCAAGCCGCTCGGACCCGAGCAACTGACCCTGCAAGCCGACTTCAACGGGCTCCTGGCATCGGACGACTCGCTGACGCTGACCTGGTCCGGAACCGTGTTCGAGCCGGGCGAGCTGCAATTCGCCCGCGTGCGCTACGAGAAGCGCGTCAGCCGCAGCGGCACGGAATTGGCCCTGTCCGCCAGCGGCTCTATCGCCGATCCGGGAGCCTATCTCACGCCGCTCGGGATCCGCAGCCGCAGCTGGTATCTCGGCGCGACGGTGCTCCAGCCGCTCTGGCGGCGGCGCAGCGCCAGCCTGTGGTTCGAGGGCGAGCTCGGCATGCGCAACCTCCTCCAGTGGCGTCATGGCCAAAAGGTACGCGACGATCGCATCGTCGCCGCGCGTGGCACGCTCTACGGCTATACCGACTTGGCGGGCGGGCGTCTGCGAATCAGCACGACGCTGTCGCAAGGACTCGACGCGCTCGGCGCGACCGCGGCAGACGATCCGCTGGCCTCGCGCCGCGACGCCGACAGCAGCTTCACCAGCCTCAGCGCCTGGACCGACTGGACGCGCGATCTGGGCGGCGATTTCAGCATCCGGCTCGCGGTGCTCAGCCAGCTGTCGTCGCAGCCGCTGCTGATCTCGGAAGAGATGGGATTGGGCGGGACCGGCTTCCTGCGCGGCTATGACTGGTCCGAACGCAGCGGCGACCAGGGCGCTGCCGGCACCGCCGAACTGCGCTATCTCTGGCAAAATCCGCTCGGTCTTGCACGGCGTGCGCAGCTCTACGCCTTCGTCGACGGCGGGGAGGTGACCAATCACGACAACGGCTTCGGCAGCGGCTCGCTGGCCTCCGCCGGCGGCGGCGTCCGCGCCGACCTGACCCGCACCTTCGGCGCCAATCTCGAGCTCGCGGTGCCCTTGTCCGGCCCGCGCTACGATACCAACGACGAAACGCCGAAGATCAACTTCAAGCTGTTGAAGTCTTTCTAGCACCCCGCGGCAGGCGAGGTCGCCGCGCTTAGTATTCGTGCGGCCGCGCGAGACACGAAACGGTCACATGAGGTCCGCGAATTCATCTCCCCGCGCCAGCTTCTCGTGTCGGCGCAAGACCATTGTATCTACGCGCCAGTCGTGAGGGAGTGGCGCCTGGTATTGCGTAAAAAGGGGGCCGCTCGTGCGACTGGAACGTCGAAGCGGAGTGTTTGCGTTGCGCGGGAGCGTCCGGAGCAGCCATCGCGGCATGCTATTCTGCGGTGCCGCCATTGCTCTTCTGTCCAATGCAGCGCAGGCGCAGGTAGCGCCCCCTCCC
>NZ_JBYSXG010000125.1:0-506 GCF_058782005.1 Sphingomonas sp. FW306-1B-B10E | reverse complement strand
GCCGCCCGAGGCCTTCAGCAGGTTGGTGCCGTTGAAGTCCGACGAGTTGACGATCGTGGTGATCTGATCGCGCAGAGCCACGAAGTCGTTGTTCAGCGCCGTGCGCGTAGCCGAATCGATGCCGGCGTCAGCAGACTGATAGGCCTTCGCCTTCATCTGGTTGACGACGTCAGAGATCTGCTCTGCGCCCGCGACTGCGACGTCGGTCACGCTCTTGGCGCGGCTCAGCGACGAGGAAACGGCCTTGAGGCCGCCCATGTCGCCGCGAAGGCCCTGAGCGATGGTGTACGAAGCCGAGTCATCCTTGGTCGACGACACGCTCAGGCCGGTGTTGATGCGGCTCTGAACCTGCGACATGCCCTTGGTCGTCTCGTTGAGGCTCTGGAGAGCCGCCATCGCGCCGACGTTGGTGTTGACGGAGAAACCCATGATATTTTCCTTCTTGGACTAGAGCCGCTTCTGCGGCCCGGATCGGAGACGCCGATCCGCGACCTGACGCATGCGCG
>NZ_JBYSXG010000124.1:0-581 GCF_058782005.1 Sphingomonas sp. FW306-1B-B10E | reverse complement strand
CTGTACATGCCAAGGCATCCACGAATTGCCCTTACCTCACGCTTGAGAGTCCACACCACCAACGACAACACTGGATCGATCCTAGGATCGACACGAAACTCGGCAGAGCAGTGATGCGTGGTTTTACCAGACGCAATCGCGAACGATGCGCCCTCTTGATGCGGATGATTAAATCTCAGCTGTATTCGGGCGCGCCACCAAAGCGGTCAAACTTGGCGACGACACCCATGTTCCGGCATCAGTTACAGCGTTGCCGCTGAAACCCATGCCGTCACGGCATCGATTTGAAAAACCCATTCACAATGTCAAAAAGCACGGTCCGTCAGGACCGCTACTGCTCATACGAGCAGATCTCGGTGCTTCATCATCTGGATATGCAGGAGGTGGTGGAGCCTATCGGGATCGAACCGATGACCTGATGCTTGCAAAGCAACCGCTCTCCCAGCTGAGCTAAGGCCCCATTTACCTGTGGCGCAGGCGAAAGCCTGCGACGCACTAACAAGCTGGTGGGCCGAGTAGGAGTTGAACCTACGACCTCACGCTTATCAGGCGTGCGCTCTAACCACCTGAGCTACCGGCCC
>NZ_JBYSXG010000123.1:0-738 GCF_058782005.1 Sphingomonas sp. FW306-1B-B10E | reverse complement strand
GGCGGCTTCGGCGGCGGCGGCGGTGGTGGTTTCCGCGGCGGCGGCGGCGGCGGCATGCCCCCCCAGGTCGTCGGCGAGGCGACCGGCGTCGTAAAGTTCTTCAACGCACAAAAGGGCTTCGGCTTCGTCGTTCGCGATGACGGCGGCGAGGACGTGTTCGTGCACATTTCGGCAGTCGAACAGGCCGGCCTGACCGGTCTCGCCGAAGGCCAGCCGATGGGCTTCACGCTCGTCGATCGCGGCGGCCGCATCTCGGCGACCGACCTCAAGATCGACGGCGAGCCGATGCCGGTGAGCGATTCGGGTCCGCCCCGCGATCGTGACGGCCCCCGCGCCGGCGGTGCCGGCGGCCCGCAGCGCCAGCTGACCGGCGAGAAGGCGACCGGCACGGTCAAGTTCTTCAACGCGATGAAGGGCTTCGGCTTCATTCAGCGCGACGACGGCCAGCCCGACGCATTCGTCCACATCAGCGCCGTCGAGCGCGCCGGCATGCCGACGCTCAACGAAGGCGACCGGCTCGAGTTCGAGCTCGAGGTCGATCGCCGCGGCAAGTACGCGGCAGTGAACCTGCAGCCGGGCAGCTGATTTCAGCGAACCGAATCACGAAGGGGCCGGGCGGAAACGTCCGGCCTTTTTGTTTTTGGCGGGAGGCGGGCTTCTCAAGCCCCTCCCCTTCAGAGCATCGGGTCGGCCATGCCCCGCATGGCCTGATCAGCGCGGGGCGCTGATCACCCGATG
>NZ_JBYSXG010000122.1:0-1038 GCF_058782005.1 Sphingomonas sp. FW306-1B-B10E | reverse complement strand
TACCCACCCCGAGCCCCTCCCTTGCAGGGAGGGGACAGGCAAAATTAGCTCTGCGCCGCGACGCCCTTGTCGGCGAGCAATTGCGCGAGTTCGCCGCTCTCGTACATCTCCATCATGATGTCCGATCCGCCGACGAATTCGCCCTTCACATAGAGCTGCGGGATCGTCGGCCAGTCCGAAAACGCCTTGATCCCCTGGCGGACGCCCTGGTCCTGGAGCACGTCCACGCTCTCGAACTCGACGCCTAAATGATTGAGGATCGCGATCGCGCGGCTCGAAAATCCGCATTGCGGGAAGAGCGGGCTGCCCTTCATGAACAGCAGGACGGGATTGGCGTCGACCAGCCCCTGGATGCGCGCCTGAACGTCGTCGGTCACTTGTCTTACTCCTCTGGCGCTTCGGTGGTCAGCTGGAGCGCGTGGAGCACGCCGCCCATGCGCCCGCCGAGCGCTGCATAAACCGCCTGGTGCTGGCGCACGCGCGGCATCCCCTTGAACATGGGGGCGACGACGCGCGCTGCATAGTGGTCACCGTCGCCGGCGAGGTCGGTGATCTCGACCCGGGCATCAGGGATGCCCGCGCGGATCAGTTCCTCGATCTCGGCCGCGGCCATCGCCATCAGGCTTCGCCCATCAGCTGGCGGCGCGCCTCGACGGTCTGCGCCTCGATCGCCTGGCGGATCGTCGCGTCGTCGATCTCGACGCCCGCGGCGAGCAGGTCGCTGTGCAGCTTGCGCACGACGTCCTCATCGCCCGCTTCCTCGAAATCGGCCTGGACCACCGCCTTGGCATAGGCGTCGGTCTCTTCGGGGGTGAGCTTCATCTTGGCAGCGGCCCATTGGCCGAGCAGGCGGTTGCGGCGCGCGCTGATCCGAAACGCGACGTCCTCGTCACGGGCGAACTTCGCCTCGAATGCGCGCTCGCGATCGTCGAATGTGGTCATGTGCTGCCCTTTGTACCGGTTTCCGCCGAGATAGGAGGACAGCGTAGCACTGGCAACTCTCTAAGCCCCTCCCCTTTAGGGGAGGGGTTGGGGTGG
>NZ_JBYSXG010000121.1:0-1071 GCF_058782005.1 Sphingomonas sp. FW306-1B-B10E | reverse complement strand
ACCCCAACCCCTCCCCTGAAGGGGAGGGGCTTGCATGTTGCTTCGCCATCAGCCTCACTCCGCCGCCGCTTGCAGCATCGTGTCGCCCTGCATCGCCGTCAGCCCCAGCTTCGTAAACAAAGCCGCATCGGCGCTGTCGCCGGCATTGCCGGTGGTCAGGAGCTTGTCCCCGGTGAAGATCGAGTTCGCGCCCGCCATGAAGCAGAGCGCCTGGGTCGCGTCGCTCATGCTCTCGCGCCCTGCCGACAGCCGGACCATGCTCGCCGGCATCGTGATCCGCGCCACCGCGACGGTGCGGACGAACTCGATATCGTCGATCTTCGCCAGCGGCGTATCGGCGAGCATGTCGCCGAGCACCGTTCCCTTGACCGGTACCAGCGCATTGACCGGCACGCTCTCGGGATGCCGCGGCAGCGTGGCGAGCGCGTGGATGAAGCCGACCCGGTCGCCGCGCGTCTCGCCCATCCCGACGATCCCGCCGCAGCACACGTTGATCCCGGCCTCGCGGACATGCTCGAGCGTGTCGAGCCGGTCCTCGAAGCTGCGCGTCGTGATCACGTCACCGTAGCGCTCGGGGGAGGTGTCGATATTATGGTTGTAGTAATCGAGCCCGGCATCGGCGAGCATCTCCGCCTGCGAAGGCGTTAGCATGCCGAGCGTCATGCAGGTCTCCATCCCCATCTGGCGGACGCCGCGCACCATCTCGACGATCGCGGCCATGTCGCGGTCCTTGGGGTTGCGCCACGCCGCGCCCATGCAGAAGCGCGAACTGCCATTGTCCTTCGCCTGCGCCGCCGCCTGCAGCACCACACGGACGTCCATCAGCTTGGTCGCCTTGAGCCCGGTCTCGGCATGGACCGACTGGTTGCAATAGCCGCAATCCTCCGGGCAGCCGCCGGTCTTGATCGACAACAAGGTCGACATCTGGACCTGGTCGGGCGCGTGATGCGCGCGATGCACGGTCTGCGCACGGAAGACGAGCTCGCCGAAGGGCAGGTCGAACAAGGCCGCGATTTCCGCGCGGGTCCAGTCGGTCCTAAGCCCCTCCCCTTCAGGGGAGGGGTTGGGGTG
>NZ_JBYSXG010000120.1:0-1179 GCF_058782005.1 Sphingomonas sp. FW306-1B-B10E | reverse complement strand
GCCCCACCCCAACCCCTCCCCTGAAGGGGAGGGGCTTCAAAGAAGCCAACCTTGTAATGTAGGATTTGACCTGCTTGCCTCGGTCGGTCGGCCTTTTGCCGCCCGCTCTTTCCCATCGTCGGCTAGACCCTGATCTACCTGTCGCGTCGAAGTCGCCAAGTTGGCGCGCAACTGGCGCGTGGCTGTCGTGCACGTGTCGCGCAGGTGTCGCGTCGCGGGGGCGTCGGTGGTGCCCAGGCGGCGCATCGCAACTTCGCTCTAAGGCGGGATGGCGCAAACCGCGCCAAGCCCGCAACTTTCTAAACTTCGGGGCGCCTCAGCCCCCGAGCACGTTGATCGAGAAAGCGACGATGCCGAGGTTGAACACGAACGCCGCGAGGCAATGCAGCGTCACGGTGCGGCGGAATTGGCCCGTGGTGATGCTCACATCGCTGGTCTGGAAGGTCATGCCGAGGCAGAAGGCGAAATAGACGAAGTCCCAGTAATCGGGCTCCTTCGTCTCGGGGAAGCACAAGCCGCCGGCATCCTCGCCCTGATCGTCGCTGTAGAAGAGATGCGCGTAGTGGAGCGCATAGATCCAGTTGGAGAAGATCCAGCTGACCGCCAGGGTGCCGATGACCAAGGCGAGCGCGGCAGGGTCTGGCGCGTCCTTCTCCATCAGCTCGCTGGCGACGGCGACGAGGATCACCAGCGAGACCGCGCCGGTGAGCCCCAGCAGCACGACGCGATTGGCGTCGTTCCGCACCGCGGAGGCGCGCATGTCGTCGGGCTTGTGGCGGAACAGCGGCGCCGAGATCAGCAGGAACAGCAAAGCGCCCGCATCGAACCCCGCCATCACGCCCTGGCGCAACCCCAGCGGGGGGATGGCGAGCGCGATTGCGGCAGCGGTCGCCACGGCAAAAGCAATGAAGCGCGGCGGCGCGAGCCGATTGCCGATGCCGCGGGGCGTTTTGCTGGTCATGGCTGAACGTCTAGCGCGGGTAGGGTGGTGCGGCCAGCGGGGATCGCCTGACTTCCCTCGCCCCCTGCAAGGGGATCATCGGGTCGGCCATGCCCCCGGCATGGCCTGAACGGCGCGGGGCGCTGTTCACCAGATGATGATTGCGCAGACTTAGGCTCGCAGAACCTTAGTCGGAGCTGGGTGAGGGGGTGCGGCTGCACAGCAGCCGCGGGGGGGGG
>NZ_JBYSXG010000011.1:0-98036 GCF_058782005.1 Sphingomonas sp. FW306-1B-B10E | reverse complement strand
CCCCTCCCTTGCAGGGAGGGGAGCCAGAGGGGTTGCACCGGGCCCTGCCACCCGCCACATCCCCCGGATGATCGAGGCTCCCACTGGCATCGCGCTCGCGGTCGAGCCGCTGGTTACGCGCGTCCTTGCACCCAACCCGTCGCCCTTCACCTATACCGGCACGCAGACCTATCTCATCGGCACCGCCGAGCTCGCGGTGATCGATCCCGGCCCCGACGATCCCGCACACCTCGCCGCACTCGAAGCAGCGATCGCCGGGCGTCCGGTCACTGCGATCCTGTGCACCCATACGCACCGCGACCACAGCCCGGCCGCGGCGCCGCTCAAGGCCGTGACCGGCGCGCCGATCATCGGCTGCGCACCGCTCACGCTCGAAGACGCGGGGCCGCGCGCCGACGCCGCCTTCGATACGGCTTATGCTCCCGACCGCGTCCTTCCCGATGGCGAGCGCGTCACCGGCCCAGACTGGACGCTGGTCGCGGTCGCCACCCCCGGCCACACGTCGAACCATCTCGCCTTCGCGCTGCCCGAGGCCGGCGCCTTGTTCACCGGCGACCATGTCATGGGTTGGTCGACCACCGTCGTCGCGCCGCCCGACGGGGACATGGCGGCGTACATGGCCAGCCTCGACAAGCTCATGGCCCGCGACGACCGCATCTATTATCCCGCGCATGGCGATCCGATCGAGAAGCCGCAGCGCTTCGTCCGCGGGCTGATGGGGCACCGCAAGCAGCGCGAGGGCCAAATCCTGCGGCTGTTGCGAGAGGATATCGGCGACATCCCCGAGATGGTGTCGCGCATGTATGTCGGGCTCGATCCGCGGCTGACGGGCGCCGCCGGCCGCTCGGTACTCGCGCATTTGCTCGACTTGCGCGCGCGCGGTCTCGTCCAGGGTGAGGGCGAAGCGTGGAAGCTCGCGGCATGAGGCAATGGGGCCTGCTCCGCTTCGCCACGCTGCTGCTCGCGCTCGTCCTCGCGATCGGCGCGGGTTTCTGGTTCCTCGGAAACACGGTGAAGAGCGAGTTCCGCGGTCCTGATCCGGTCACCGTCGCGCAAGCGAGCCTCCAGGGCCTGCGCGAGCAGAACCGGCTGTCGACCTTCGCCGCGCGCTATGTCGCGGTGGTCACCTCGCGCCAGAGCCGGCTCGGCATGACCGCCGAGAAGACGCTGATCATGCCCGGCATGGTCCGCTACGAAGTCGATCTCGCCAAGCTCCAGCAGAAGAGCCTCGCCTGGGATGCGGCGAACAAGCGGCTGACCATCCTGCTGCCGCCGCTCGAAGTGGTCGGCCCCGATGTCGATCTCGACGGCATCCGTGAGTTCAACCAGGGCGGGCTGCTGATGCGCTTCACCGATGTCGAGAAGCAGCTCGACGCCGCGAATCGCAAGGCCGGCCAGCAGGAGCTGATCCGTCAGGCCCGCGCGCCGATGCCGGTCAAGCTCGCCAAGGACGCGACGCGCCGCGCGATCGAGCGCAGCTTCGCGATGCCGCTCAAGGCCGCCGGGCTCGATGCCAAGGTCGCGGTGTTCTTCCCCGACGAGCGGCCGAGCGAGGATTGGGACCGCTCGCGCAGCCCCGAGGATGTGCTGGCCAACCGCTACTGACGGTCACCCTCACCCTCCGGCGCTTCGCGCCTCCAGCATCTGGTGAACATCGCCCCGCGATGTTCAGATCATGCCGGGGGCATGATCGACCAGATGCTCTCTCCCGATGGGAGAGGGAGGGGGCCCGCTCGCGAAGCGAGTGGGAAGGGCGAGGGCGACGTATCGGCCACCACACGCAATCTATCCTTGATCCCCTCGTCGCGCAGGGCCATCTGCGCCGCATGGACGCACGAAACGGAATGGGCGCGAGCCTGACGGGCCTCGACCTTCGCGCCGAGATCGATCGGCTGCGCAAGGAGCGCAACGCGGTCATCCTCGCGCATTATTACCAGAAGCCCGAATTGCAGGACATCGCCGACTTCGTCGGCGACAGCCTCGATCTGTCGCGCAAGGCGGCCGAGACCGACGCCGACGTCATCGCATTCTGCGGCGTGCGCTTCATGGCCGAGACCGCCAAGATCCTGTCGCCCGACAAGATCGTCGTGCTCCCCGACATGAACGCGGGGTGCAGCCTCGAGGACAGCTGCCCGCCCGAGCAGTTCGCCGCCTTCCGCGCGCAGCATCCCGACCATATCGCGCTGACCTACATCAACTGCTCGGTCGAAGTGAAAGCGCTGAGCGACATCATCGTCACCAGCTCAAGCGCCGAGAAGATCCTCAGCCAGATCCCGGCGGAGCAGAAGATCATCTTCGGCCCCGATCGCAATCTCGGCGGCTATCTCACGCGCACGCTCGGCCGCGAGATGCTGCTGTGGCCGGGCGTGTGCATCGTCCACGAGGCGTTCAGCGAGACCGAGCTGCTCAAGCTCGAGGCGCAATATCCCGGCGCGCCGATCGCCGCGCATCCCGAATGCCCGCCGCACATCCTCGACCATGCCGATTATGTCGGCTCGACCCGCGGCATCCTCGATTTCGCCAAGAGCTTCCCCGGCGACACGCTGATCGTCGCCACTGAGCCGCACATCATCCACCAGATGGAAAAGGCGCTGCCCGAGAAGAATTTCATCGGTGCCCCCGGCGCGGACGGCAACTGCAATTGCAACATCTGCCCGTACATGGCGCTCAACAACATGGAGAAGCTCTACCTCGCGCTGCGCGACCTCGAGCCGCGGATCGAGATCGAGGAAGGCATGCGGCTGAAGGCGAAGCAGAGCCTCGACCGGATGCTCGAGATGGCGAGCGCGAGCGTCGGACAGGGCGATCTCGGCCCGGTGCCTGCGGTCGGCGGCGATCCCAAGAAGGGCGACTGAACCCCCGATCCGTCATCCCGGCCCAAGGCCGGGGTGACGAACGAATGACGTAGCCGCTTAGACCGTCACCATGTCGTAGACGATCACCTTCGCCCAGAGATGGCCGTACTTCGCGATGAAGGCCTGGTGCACGGGATGGTCCTGATAGGTCTTCTGGTCGGCGACATTGTCGAACACCAGCATCTCGGAGACGTGGAAGCTCCCATCGACCACGTCGCGCGCCTCGGTCGAGGCGGGCACCCCGACCTCGATGCTACGCACGACATCGACCTTGCCGAGCCCGCGCACCCCGGCGATCAGCGCGTCGCGATCGGCCGTCGAGCTGGGGTTCTTGAGCCAGAAGAAGACGTGGTGGACGATCTTGCCCGGCGTCGCCGCCGCGGCCGGACCTGCCGTCACCGCGGCTGCGCCCAGTGCGACACCCTTGACCAAATCCCTGCGATTGACCGGCATTCCGTCATCCCACCTTCCCACAGGCCGCCTTGGGCGAGCCGGCGCATACTGTTTCCGGAAGGCTGTTCGCGGTCAAGGCGGCGATAGTCGTAGGTCTGAACCACGCGCGCCAGCCACAGCTCTCCTCGAACCGTTTTAGGCGAGGCGGTGACCATTCGCGACCAAATGCAACAACTTAACACAGGTAAGGGAACTCCATCCTGTTTTGGCTGATTGCATTGTATCGTTGGCCGATAACCTGCGGACGCTGACGACTGAGAGACAATGCGTCGCGCTCCCGTCCCGATTTTCAACGGAGAGTGCCCATGTCCTCGTCCCTGCTGGCTCCGATGTTACGCAAGCTCGAAACCCGCCAGGCCTTCGATGAGGAAGATCGCGCCGCGGTGCTGGCGCTGCCCCATGTCCGGCGGACCGTCGAGCGCGGCATCCATTTCGTGCGCGAAGGCGAGAGGGTAGAGCGTTGCTGTCTGCTGCTCTCCGGCTTCGCCTTTCGCCAGAAAGTCACTTCGCGCGGCACGCGGCAGATCGTCAGTCTGAACATTCCGGGCGATTTCATAGACCTGCAGGGCGCGCTGCTCGACATCGCCGATCACAATGCCGAGGCGCTGACCCGGTGCGAGCTGGCGACCATCGCCCGCGCCGACATCCGGGCGCTGATCCGCGCACGCCCCTCCGTCGCGCTGGCGCTGTGGACCGAGACGCTGATCGATGCGTCGCTCGCCCGCGAGTGGGTCGTCAATGTCGGTCGCCGCGACGCGATGTCGCGGATCGCGCATCTGCTGTGCGAGCTGGCGCGACGCCTTCAACTCGCAGGGCTCGCGGAAGCGGATCAGTTCGAGATGCCGATGAACCAGGAGCAATTGGCCGACGCCGCCGGCCTCACCTCGGTGCACGTCAATCGCACGCTGCGCGATCTCGATCGCACGGGGCTGATCGTGCGCTCCCATCGGCGCATCCAGGTCAAGGATTGGAACGGCCTGCGTGAACTCGCCGATTTCAACGAGACCTATCTGCACCTGGGTCAGGCCAGCGGCGCGGGCGAGCGCGAGTGTCCGTCGGCAAAGCCTGAGCGCTTCTTTGGAAAGCCTCTCCGCGCGGCTCTGGGCTAAGCCGGCTTCGGCGGCGCGCAAATAGCGCCCGCCTCCTCCGCACCGAACAGGGGCAGCGCGGCTTTCTCGCTGGCCTCCGCCTCGAAGTTCGAAACTGTCACGCCCACCAGCCGGATCCCCTTGTCGGCCGGCAATACCAATCCGATCAGCTCGCGGCTCGCGCTTCGCAACGCTGCCTGCGAACGTACCACGCCGGCGAAGCTCTTGCTGCGCGTGATCAGCTTGAAGTCGGCATATTTGACCTTCACCGTCACCGTGCGTCCGAACGCTTGCGCCTTGGCGCACCAGTCCCAGACCTCGTCGGCCATGCGCAGCACGCCCGCCTCGATCTCAGCGGGTTCGGTCAGGTCGCGGTCGAAAGTGGTCTCCGAGCCCGACGACTTGCGCTCGCGCGACGGGTTTACCGGGCGATCGTCCTGACCGCGCGCGATCGCATGATACCATTCGGCCGAACTGCCGAAATGCGCGCGCAGGAAGTCGAGCGGCTTGTCACGCAAGTCCGCGCCGGTCTCGATGCCGAGGCGCTTCATCTTGGTCGCAGTCACCGGTCCGACGCCGTGGAAGCGCGCTACCGGCAGCGTCTCGACCCAGGCCGGGCCCATTTCGGGCGTGACCGCGAACTGGCCGTTGGGCTTGCGCTGGTCCGAGGCGAGCTTGGCGAGAAACTTGTTGTACGAAATGCCCGCCGAGGCAGTGAGCCCGGTTTCCTCGAGGATGCGCGCGCGGATCGCCTTGGCGGTGTTCCACGCCGTGTCGATGCCCTGGCGGTTGGCAGTGACGTCGAGATAGGCCTCGTCGAGCGACAGCGGCTGGATCAACTCGGTATAATCGGCGAAGATCGCGTGAATCTGCTTCGACACCGATTTGTACACGTCGAAGCGCGGCTTGACGAAGACGAGCTCGGGGCAGCGGCGCAGCGCGGTCACCGAGGGCAGCGCCGAGCGTACGCCGAATTTGCGCGCCTCGTAGCTTGCCGCCGCCACCACCCCGCGCGCCGCGGCATAGCCCACCGCCACCGGCTGGCCGCGCAGCTCGGGCGCGTCGCGCTGCTCAACCGACGCATAGAAGGCGTCCATGTCGATATGGATGATTTTCCGCACGGCGCTGGTCACGGCATCGGTCTAGCGCCGAACGAACAAGAGGGGAACGATTTTGGTTGATCAGCAACCTCAAGCCGTTCGTGCTGACCTTGTCGAAGGACTGTTCTTCTTCCCGAAATGTGCAAGAAGTACGGCCCTTCGACAAGCTCAGGGCGAACGGGAGGGAAGGGTGGTGGTAGGAACCGCGTGATTTCGCGCGGAGGCCGCGATACAGCCCCTTCCATGCCCTTCACCCTCGACCATTTCGACCTCCATGCCTTTGTCGCCGCCACGCTCGCCGAGGATCTCGGCGATGCCGGCGACATCACCTCCGCCGCGGTCATCCCCGAGGATGCGATCTTCGAAGGCGTGATGGACAGCCGCGACGCGATCACCGTCGCCGGGCTGCCGATCGCGGAGGCGTTCTTCCGCGCGCTCGATCCCGAAGTTACGATCGAGCGGCTGGTCGAGGACGGCGATACCGTGCCCGCCGACACCGACCTGCTTCGCCTGCGTGGCAAGGCTAGGGCGATGCTCACTGCCGAGCGTTCGGCGCTCAATACCGTCCAGCACCTCTCGGGCATCGCGACGCTGACCCGGTCCTATGTCGATGCGATCGCCGGCACCGGCGCGACGCTGCTCGACACCCGCAAGACCATTCCCGGGCTGCGGGTACTCGAGAAATATGCCACGCGGATGGGCGGCGCGCAGAACCACCGCATGGGGCTGTGGGACGCTGCGATGATCAAGGACAATCATGTCGGCGTCGCCGGGTCGATCGGCGAGGCGGTGCGCCGTGCCGTCGCCGCGGGGATCGAGCGGGTGATCGTCGAGGTCGACCGGATCGACCAGATTGAACCCGCGCTGGACGCGGGCGCGACGCACCTGCTGCTCGACAATATGGCGCCGGCGACGCTGCGTGAAGCGGTCGCCTTGGTCGCGGGACGCGTGCCGACCGAGGCCTCGGGCG
This sequence comes from Sphingomonas sp. FW306-1B-B10E, assembly GCF_058782005.1. Taxonomy (NCBI): domain Bacteria; kingdom Pseudomonadati; phylum Pseudomonadota; class Alphaproteobacteria; order Sphingomonadales; family Sphingomonadaceae; genus Sphingomonas; species Sphingomonas sp. FW306-1B-B10E. The sequence goes on along the minus strand of NZ_JBYSXG010000011.1, from coordinate 91,570 downwards.
GGGTCCGGCTCGATACGGTCGCCGCGATCGCCGCGAGCGGGGTCAGCTATGTCAGCGTCGGACGGCTCACCCAGTCGGCGCCCGCCGCCGATATCGGCCTCGATTTCGTGAGCGTCTAATTCCCCTCCCGCTTGCGGGAGGGGTTAGGGGAGGGGATGACGTGGCGGCGTGGATACCGTCCATCGCTCCATCCCGATCAGTCCCTCCCCCGACCCCTCCCGCAAGCGGAAGGGGTGCGCGCAGGGACAGCTTTTCGCTTCAGCAACTCACGGCTGGTCGATCGTCACGCTCGCCGGATAATGTTTGTCGAGGTGCTTGCGGATGATCTTGAGGTTGCGCGAGTTCGAGCGGAAGAACAGGTCCGGGATCGCGCCGACCCAGGGGATCATCCCCAGCGCCCAGTCGAACCCGACATTGCCCGCCATCCGCGCGACCTGCATCTTCGACATGCCGAGGTTGCGCGCTTCCCATGCCATATAGGCGCCCATCGCCGCGGCGACGGTGGTGCCGATGCCGGGAACGAGATCGAGCACGACGTCGAGCCCGACCGGGAATTTTGTGCCGGGGATCGTGAAGCTGCGCTCGAGCAGATGCTCCATCGCCTCGATCCGGCGCCGGATATGCGCGGGATCCTTGCTCAGCGGCAGGTCCTTCGCCGCGGCGCTCCATCCCGTTGCCATGCGTTCCGGCCGTGCCACCTGCTTATTCCTTCTCGTTTCGCAGGTGATTCAACGGATGCCAGCCGCGCGCGTTCCGCTGCCACGCCCCGAGCCGCAGTGCGACCAGCGACCAGCGCAAAGGCTGTGCGAGCGGGATCCACGCGGCGTCGGCGGTCAGCGCCGCGTCGGCTTCTGCGATGCGCTGGGCGCGCGCCGCCAGATCAGGTGCTTCGCGCCCCGCCGCGATCAGCGCTTTCGCCTCGTCCGAGCAGGTAAGGCAGGCAGTCTGTACGAACCAACGGCCACTGTCATAGGGCGCAAGCGTGTCGATCAGCCGCAGGTCGGCGGGGTCGGCCGCGCCGACGCGCAGCGGCGTGACCCCGATCCGTAGCAACGTCTCGGCAAGGTGCGCCCATATCAAAGTCGCGCCCGGGCCGGCGGGGAGGGCGATGCGCAGCGTCAGCGGCTCGGGATGCGCACGCCGCCACGCTGCCACGCGCTCGCGTGCCGCCTGCCGGCGTGCATCGGGCGCGAGCGACGCCCATTCGGGCCGCGTCGGTGGGGCGGCCGAATCGAGCTGTCCGGGAAGCAGCGTCTCGAGCGGAGCCCAATCGGGCCGCACCGCCTGGGTCAGCGCGGCACGATCGATCGCCATCGCGATCGCGGCGCGGTTCGTCGGCTCGGCGAGGAAGCCGTCGCGGTCGGCCACCGCGAGCCCGAACAGCCCGAGCGGCTGCTCGACATGGACATTGGCGGGGGCAAGCGCCGCCTGTACCGCGATGGGCCAGTCGACGAAGCTGCCGCCGAGGACCAGGTCGGAATCGCGCGCCTGGAACCGCGCGAGCGCGAGCGCGGCGCGTTCGGCGAGCAGGTGCACGGTCTCCTCGGGCGCCGGCGCGGCCTTTTCGGCGGGGCTGCCCGGATCGGGCACCGGCCGCAGCAGCACGCCCCGGCCCATCGGCCGCGGACGGAACGGGCCGCTGCCGTCGAGGCTGGTGGTGCGGAACACCGCGAGTTCGGGCTGCGCGAACAGCTTGAGCAGATCGGGGCGCGGGCGCTTGAGGCGGACCTCGATCACTGTCGGGGTCATCTCGACGATCTCGTCGATCACGGCGAGGAAAGGCGCGAGCGCGTTGCGGCTGTCGGGCGCTGCCGCGCGGCGCAGCACGCGGACGACCTGCGCGGCGCTGACCGGTGCGCCGTCGGGCCAATAGGCTTCGCGCAGGCGGAAGATGTAGCTGCGGCCGTCGTCGATGACGATCCAGCGCTCGGCCAGCGCCGGCTCGATCTGGCCGTTGGCGTCGAACCGCACGAGCCCCTGCGCGGTCGCCCCCATCAACACGCGCTCGGCTGGGTCCAGCGGCGCGGCGCTGGGGTCGGCGGCCTTGGCCTCGCCGCCGATGACGCTGACCACCACCGGCGCGTCGTCCTTGCGCTGGCCGTTGCTGCAGCCGCCCGCCGCCAGCGCGAGGCCGAGCAAGACGAGGAACAAGGATCGCGGCATCGGGGCCTTCGCTGGTGGAGACGTCGCGGGTGTATGATCCGCGCGGCGCGCTGCCAACCCCCGCTGGCGGGTACGGCCGTACGGAACCTGCAAGCACCCGAGGGGTTCTAGCGCCGGGTAACTACTGGAGCAGTATGATGGCGCGTATTCTCGGAAAGGCCGCTGCGGCGGTGGCCGCACTCTCGCTGGCGGCGACGCCGGCAATCGCCGCGCAGGGCTCGGCGTCGAAGCTGTCGCTTCGCGCGTCGACCGCAAGTGACAAGGAATCGGATCTCGCCGGTGCGCCGATCATCGCGATCCTGGGCGTGGCGGCGATCGTTGCCGGCGGCGTGATCATCGCGACCGACGACGACGATCCCGACAGCAACTAAGTTCTGGTGCGGACGGCGGGACTCGAACCCGCACGCCCCGAGGGGCAGAAGATTTTAAGTCTCCGGCGTCTACCGGTTCCGCCACGTCCGCACGAGGCACCCTGAAACGCGAAGAGGCCGGAACCGTCAAGCGGTTCCGGCCTCTTCTGCATGTGGAATATAGGCGTCGCTCAGACGTTGAGGCGAACGCGCATTTCCTTGCCGGGCTTGAAATAGGGGACGCGCTTGGGCGCGACGTCGACGGTTTCGCCGGTACGCGGGTTGCGGCCGGTGCGGCCGTCGCGGGCGCGGGTGGAGAAGGCGCCGAAGCCGCGCAGCTCGACGCGGCCGTCCTCGGTCAGCCGGCTGACGATGTCATCGAAGAAGACCGAGACGATCTTCTCGACTTCGCGGGCCGACAGGCCTGGATTGTCGTCCACCAGCATTTGAACGAGTTCCGAACGGATCATCCGCACCCTCCCTTGGCACACGCGGACCGCGGTGCGTCCGACGCGGCAAAAATCCCCGACGCGGGGACTCTCTAGCGCCGAATCCCAACTTGCATCAACCCGAAGATTAACAGTTTACGGGATTTATTTGAGGCAGCGGAGGGGGAAGCAGCGCAGCCGCTTCCCCCGAACCATGTCAGTTCTTCTCGTTGCGGGCCTTGAGTGCCTCGCCGAGAATGTCGCCCAGCGACGCGCCCGAATCGGACGAGCCGTACTGCTGAACGGCCTGCTTCTCTTCGGCGATCTGCATCGCCTTGACCGAGAAGGTCGGCTTCTTCGAACGATCGAAGCCGGTGACCATCGCGTCGAACTTCTGGCCAACCTGGAAACGCTCCGGACGCTGCTCGTCGCGGTCGCGGCCGAGATCGGTGCGCTTGATGAAGCCGGTCGCACCATCCTCGCCGACCTGGACTTCGAGGCCCGCATCGCGGACTTCGAGAACAGTGACGGTGACGGTCTGGTTCTTGTTGAGCTTGTCGCCCGCGCCGGCCGCAATCGCCGCCGACGGACCGCCGCGCTCGAGTTGCTTCATGCCGAGGCTGATGCGCTCCTTGTCGGGCTCGATCGCGAGCACGATCGCCTTAACGGTCTCGCCCTTGCGGTGCAGGTTGAGCGCGTCCTCGCCCGAGATGCCCCAGGCGATATCCGACATGTGAACCATGCCGTCGACGTCGTTGTCGAGGCCGATGAACAGGCCGAATTCGGTGGCGTTCTTGACTTCGCCTTCGACTTCGGTGCCGACCGGATGGGCAGCCGCGAAGGCCTCCCACGGGTTCGAGATCGCCTGCTTGAGGCCCAGCGAGATGCGGCGCTTCTCGGCGTCGACCTCGAGGACGACCACGTCGACTTCCTGCGAAGTCGAGACGATCTTGCCCGGATGGACGTTCTTCTTGGTCCAGCTCATCTCCGAGACGTGGACGAGGCCCTCGATGCCGGCCTCGAGCTCGACGAACGCACCGTATTCGGTGATGTTGGTCACGCGGCCGGTGAGCTTCGCGCCGACCGGATACTTGGCGGCGGCGCCATCCCACGGATCGCTCTCGAGCTGCTTCATGCCGAGGCTGATGCGCTGGGTGTCGCGGTTGATGCGGATGATCTGCACCTTCACCGTGTCACCGATGTTGAGCACTTCGCTCGGATGGTTGACGCGCTTGTAGCTGAGGTCGGTGACGTGGAGCAGGCCGTCGATGCCGCCGAGATCCACGAACGCACCGTAATCGGTGATGTTCTTGACGACGCCGTCGATCACCTGGCCCTCGGCCAGCGACTGGATCAGCCCCGAGCGCTGCTCGGCGCGGGTTTCCTCGAGCACGGCGCGACGCGACACGACGATGTTGCCGCGCTTGCGGTCCATCTTCAGGATCTGGAAGGGCTGGGGGATGTCCATCAGCGGGGTGACGTCGCGCACGGGGCGGATGTCCACCTGCGAGCCGGGGAGGAAGGCCACCGCGCCCGAAAGGTCGACAGTGAAGCCGCCCTTGACGCGGCCGAAGATGACGCCCTCGACGCGTGCGGTCTTGGCGAATTCGGTCTCGAGATTGTCCCAGGCGGCTTCGCGGCGGGCGCGGTCGCGGCTGAGCATCGCTTCGCCGTTGGCGTTCTCGACGCGGTCGACATAGACCTGGACTTCATCGCCGACCTTCAGGTCCGCCTTCTGGCCCGGCGCGGCGAATTCGCGCAGCGGCACGCGGCCTTCGGACTTCAGGCCGACGTCGATGACGGCGAGGTCGTTCTCGATACCGGTGACGGTGCCGATGACGACGCGGCCTTCAAAGCTTTCTGCGCCGCCGAGAGTCTGTTCGAGGAGTGCCGCGAAATCGTCGCGGCTCGGATTTGCCGTAGTGGCCATAGAGGATCGTTTCCTGGTTACGTTTTTCCGGCCGGCCGGTTGTATCCGGCGGTCTTGAAAGGCCGAAATTACCGCGGCGGCCGAATGCCGGTCGCGGCATCCTGCAAACGAAAACCAGCGGAGGCACTAGACGCGGTTGAAGGCGAAAAGGGCGCGGCAGAATCGATTCGCCGCGCCAACCCTCCGCGAGCTCAGCTCGCAGGACGCGCGGCCCATAGCCGAACCGGGGGCGACTGGCAAGGTGAGGGTGGGCGAACCTGAACCCTCCCTGCAAGGGAGGGAGCCTTACGTGGGCTTGCCGCGCTCCTCGACGATCGCGATCGCGCGCTGGATCGCGGCATCGATCGACAGGAAGCTGGTGTCGAGCAGCTCGGCATCCTCGGCTTGGCGCAGCGGCGCCTCCGCGCGCTGCGAATCGCGTTCGTCGCGCGCGCGGATGTCGGCGAGCACCCTGTCCAGGCTGGTATGGGCGTCGTGCTTGCGCAGCTCGAGGAGCCGCCGCTGGGCGCGGATCGTCGGGGTCGCCTTGACGAACAGTTTCACGTCGGCGTCGGGGGCGATCACGGTGCCGATGTCGCGACCGTCGAGCACCGCGCCGCCCGGCTGGCGCGCGAAGTCGCGCTGACGCCGCAGCAGCGCCGCGCGGACCGGCGGGTGCGCCGAGACCACCGACGCGGCCTTGCCGACCTCGTCGGTGCGCAGCCATGGGTCGTCGAGCAGGCTGTCGGCGAAGCCGCAGGCGGCGAGCGCATCGGCTTTCCTCGCCGGGTCGAGGCCCTCGCGCAGCACCGCCGCGGCGACGGCGCGATAAAGCAGGCCGGTATCGAGATGCGGCAGGCCGTAATGGCGTGCGAGTGCGCGGGCGATGGTGCCCTTGCCCGATGCGGCGGGTCCGTCGACGGCGATGATCATGCCGGCCGAACTCGCCGCGGCGGCGGCCGGCGTCAAGGTCTGTCCGGCAAAATCAATGGTCGTGGCGCGCGAGCCAGCTGCGCAGCAGCGCGATATAGGCGTCGGGCTGGTCGACGGTGATGACGTGCGCCGATCCGGCGATTTCGCGGAAGCTGGCCCCCGGCACGCGGCGCGCGAAGCCGCGGACGGTCTGCGGCCGCGCCTCGTCATATTCGCCGCAGACGAACAGGGTGCGCGGACCGTCGAGCCGGGCGAGCAGCGGCTCGCCGTCATAGCCGCGCAGCGTGCCGGTCGAGACGAACTCGGTCTTGCCCCACATCGCCTCGTACAGCGTACCGCCGGCCGCTGCCGGCTGGCGCGCGCGATAGGCCGCGAGTTCGGCCGGCGGACTGCCGCGGTGGAGATGCGCGGCGTAGAAGGCGTCGGTGGCCGCATCGCATTGCGCGGCCGCCGGCGGGGCGGCACCCTCGCAGATGTCGAGCGTCGCGCGCCACTGGCCGGGCATGGCACGGCGCAGCCGATTGGCGTCGGCGAGCCAGCGCCGCGTCGAGACCAGAGGCGATTGGAGGATCAGGCTTGCCGTCCCCGGCCGCCGCCGCGCGCCATATTCGAGCGCGATCGTCCCGCCCCAGCTGCCGCCGCCGACATGCCAGCGCGGCACGTCGAGCGCCTTTTGGATCGCATCGAGCTCGTCGACGAAGCGGCCGACCCGCCAATTGGCGGGGTCGAGCGGGGAGTCCGAGCGGCCGCTGTCGAGCTGGTCATAGAGGATCACCGCGCGCTGGTCGGCCAATGCGGTCAGCGGTAGCAGCCCGGCATGTCCGCTGCCCGGCCCCCCATGCGCATAGACCAAAGGCGGGCGCGGTCCGCGCAGATCGCCATTGACCCGGACATAGATGCGCCCGCCTTCGACCGGCACCATCAGTTCGCGATCGGGCGCGAAGCGGATCTCGGCGGCGCGGGCGAACGCCGGGACCGCCAGCGCGCTTGCGGCGAGCCCGCGGAGCAGCGCGCGGCGGCCGAGCATCATTGCTCGGACAGCGAATCGAGCGTGGCGAAGAAGTCCGGGTAGCTCGTCGCGACCGGGCTCGCATCATCGATCGTTACCGGCGCGGCGGAGACTAGCCCGGCGACGGTCATGCTCATCGCGATGCGGTGGTCGAGCTTCGATTCGATTCTGGCGCCGCCCGGCAGCGGCGCGCCGCCCGAGCCCTGGATCGCCAACCCGTCCTCATATTCCTCGGTGACGACGCCGCAGGCTTCGAGCGCCGCACGCATTGTCGCGATCCGGTCCGATTCCTTGACACGCAGCTCGTGTGCGCCGCGCGCGACGGTGCGCCCCTCGGCGAGCGCCGCCGCGACGAACAGGATCGGATATTCGTCGATCATGCTCGGCGCGAGTTCGGCCGGCACTTCGATCGCCTTGAGCGGGGCGTGGCGGACGATCAGGTCGGCGACCGGCTCGCCGCCGACGATTCGCGGCTGTGCCTCGACAATGTCCGCGCCCATCATGCGGAGCGCCGTGATCAGCCCGGTGCGGGTGGGGTTCATGCAGACATTGGCGATCACCACTTCGGAGCCTGGAACGATCGACGCCGCGACCATCCAGAAGCCTGCCGACGAAGGATCCCCGGGCACGGCGATATGCTGCGGCTTGAGCTCGGCTTCGCCGGTGATCGAGATCAGCTTGCCCTCAGGCGTCTCCTCGACGACCAGCTCAGCGCCGAATCCGCGCAGCATCCGCTCGCTATGATCGCGGGTCGGTACCGGCTCGATCACGCGGGTGATGCCCGGCGTATTGAGCCCCGCGAGCAGGATCGCCGACTTCACCTGTGCCGAGGCGACCGGCAACGTGTATTCGATCGGCACCGCCGGGTTCATACCGCGGACCATCAGCGGCAGCCGGCCACCGGGCGACGCAGTGATCTCTGCGCCCATCTTCGACAGCGGCTCGATCACGCGGCCCATCGGCCGGCCCGACAGCGACGCGTCGCCGGTGAAGGTCGCGGTAATGCCGTGGCTGGCGACCAGCCCCATCAGCAGCCGGGTCGAGGTGCCCGAATTGCCCATGTCGAGCGCGCCCTGCGGCTGGAGCAGCCCGCCGACGCCGACGCCGTGGACGCGCCAGACACCGTCGTCGCCGCGCTCGACCTGGGCGCCCATTGCCCGCATTGCCGCGGCGGTGGCGAGCACGTCCTCGCCCTCGAGCAAGCCCTCAATCCGGCTTTCGCCCACCGCGAGCGCCGAGAACATCAATGATCGATGGCTGATCGATTTGTCGCCGGGAACGGTGACGGTACCGCGCAGCGGACCGCGCGCAGAGACAGTGAGGGGGCGAGGCTGAAGATGCGACATCGCGCGCGGCTTTGACAGTCGCCTTGCGTCATGGCAAGGCGCGCCCCACTTTCCGGGATCACTCCCGAAATCCAAGATATTTTGAAAGGCAAGAGGCAACACATGGTGAAGCCGGAATGGGGCACCAAGCGCGCGTGCCCGAAGTGCGGGACGCGCTTCTACGATCTGACCAAGGACGAGCCGGTTACCTGCATCGCCTGCGCCTATGCGTGGGAGCCGGAGCCGATTCTCAAGTCGAAGCAGCCGCTGCCCTTCGAGGCGGTCAAGGCCAATGCCGCCAAGCCCGAGACGGCCGATTCCGACCTGGGTGACGAAGATCTGGACATCGCCGAGGACGAAGAGCCCTCGCCCGACGACGATGTCGATCTGGGTGGTGACGACGATCTCGGCGTCGAGACCGGCGGCGACGAGGACGAGCAGTAAGAAAATCGGTGGGGCAGGGGCGCGACATGAAAAAGCGTCCTTGCCAAACCCGCGGAGCCCTTCTAATGGGCCCGTCTTCCCGGGGTTTGGGGCCGTAGCTCAGCTGGGAGAGCGTCGCAATGGCATTGCGAAGGTCAGGGGTTCGATCCCCCTCGGCTCCACCATTCCCCCCACGCTGACGCCGCACGACGGCGTAGCGACCCGCCATCGGCATCTTTCCGCCTCGCCGCGCTTGAGGCGGGTATCCACAGGCATCGTCGATGAATCCAGCGAACCTCTATGCCCGCCTCATCCAGTGGATCGGCGACGGCACCGGCGCGCCGGATACCGTGCTCCATATCCATGCCGGCATGGCGGTGCTGCTGACGGTGCGCGTGCTCACCGGGCGGTCGCTGGCGACGCCGTGGCCGCTGCTGGCGGTCTATCTCGCCGAGTTCGCCAACGAGGTCATGGATTATTTCGCGCATGGCCGGGTGATGCCCGACACGCTGAGCGATGTGCTCAACACGGTGTTCTGGCCGACGATCTTGTTCATTGGCCTTCGCATACGGCGCGCACGCGCGCTCGAGCAGCAAGGCAACTGAGGATCTGCGCCGCCGGGTAGGTGCCGTGCGCCCAGACGCACGGCACCTCATGGCTCAGGCCGGCTTGCCGCGGCCGCGTGCCGCAGGTGTTGCCGGAGCGGTCTGCGAGCGTGCTGCGCGCCCCTTGGCGCCGAGGCCGATCTTCTTCGCCATGGCGCGGCGCTGTTCCGAATAGCTTTCCGCTACCATCGGATAATCGGGCTTCAGATTGTAGCGCTGGCGATATTCCTCGGGCGTCAGGCCGTGCGTCGAGAGATGGCGGCGCAGCGTGCGATACGGCTTGCCGTCGATCATCGAAAGGATGTGATCCTTCGAAGCGAGCGACTTGCGGGCCGATACTGCTGGCGAGAATTCCTGCGCAGGGCCTGCTTCTTCGCCATCGCTGGGTGCTGCGCCGCCGGCAAGTTCAGTTACGGTGGCATGCATCGTCCGCAAGAAGGACGGAACATCCTCTGCCGAGACCCGATTGTTCTGGTTTCCCAGCCACGCAATCGTCAGCTCGGTGGCTAGCTCGACTGCGTTGAGGCTGTTTTCGTCCGACATGGCGACTCCTTATCGTTGTTCGTGCGGCACGTTCACCTGTGCCGGCAGACAAGCATAAAGAAAGATGCGGCGCTGTCGACCACATGTATTGGCTTTTTTGCGTTTTATGTCGCGACTGTTCTTCGAGCGTGTGTTTTATGAGGCGGAACATTTGATGCGAAATGGCACGCATTGCTCGCGCGTTGAGCTGCCCTCGCGATTTCGCATGAATACAATTGTTTAGAGCGTGCATCTGCATTCCTGGCGCGTACCGATGCCCAGGCAGGGATGCGCCCAATGCCTGCCAGCGGTTAATGCTATTGCGATTGACTCGCAAAATGCGTGCTTTTATGGCGCCACGCAACCATTCCGGTTCAAAAAGGGAATCCAATGAAGCTGGCCCGGCGCCACCTCCTGCTGGCGAGCAGTTTGCTGGCGAGCGTTCCCACGCATGCCTTTGCCGCCTCAGATCCCGACCCCGCGGGCGCTGTAGACGTGCAAGAGCAGGCACGGGGCGAGATCGTGGTCACCGGGACGATCGAGCAGCAATCGCACTCGGCGACCGGCCTCGCGCTGACCCCTAAGGAAACGCCGCAGTCGGTGACGATCATCGATCGCCAGCGGATTGCGGATTTCGCGCTGACCAACGTCAACGACCTGCTCGACCAGACCGTCGGGATCAATGTCGAGCGTGTCGAGACCGACCGTACCTATTTCAATTCGCGCGGGTTCGACGTGTCGAACTTCCAGGTCGACGGGATCGGCATGCCGCTGTTTTGGGGCATCCAGTTCGGCGAGCTCGACACCGTATTATTCGACCGGGTCGAGACGGTGCGCGGCGCCAATGCCATCATGACCGGGATCGGCAATCCTTCCGCGACGATCAACTATGTCCGCAAACGCCCGACCGACAGCCTCCAGGCCAATGCCACGGTGCAGGGCGGATCGTGGAGCCAGTGGCGCGGCGAGGCCGACGTCTCGGTCCCGCTCGGCGACGCCGTCGCGGCGCGGCTGGTCTATGCGCATTCGGAGCGCGGTTCGTATCTCGACTACAACCACGTCAATCGCGACGTGTTCGGCGGGATCCTGAGCTGGAAGGTCACGCCGCAGCTGACCCTCACCGCCGGCTATTCGCAGCAGGACAATCGCGCCGACGGGGTGATGTGGGGGGCGCTGCCGCTCACCTATAGCGACGGTACGCGGATCGATTTTCCGGTCTCGGCGTCGACTTCAGCCGACTGGACCTATTGGAACGTCAACGACCAGAGCGCCTTTGCCGAAGCGAATTACGCCTTTGCCGGCGGCTGGTCGATCAAGGGCATCTTCACCTACAAGCGCTTCAAGGAGAATGCGAAGCTGCTCTATGCGTTCGGCTATCCCGACAAGACCACCGGGCTCGGCGTCGAGGGATCTTCGGGCATCTATCCGTCGACCTATGACCAATATCTCGGCGACTTCTACGCCTCGGGCCCGGTCAAGCTGTTCGGCCGCGAGCACAGCCTGGCGTTCGGCGTGTCGACCGGGCGCTCGGACGGGCTCGAATATGAGGACTTTTCGTCCGACGCGATCGTCTATCCGCCGGTCGGCGACTGGGACAAGGGCCTGATCCCGGAGCCGGCCTACGGCAACGAATATCTCGCCGCCGACTATACCGACCGACTCACGCGCGTGTACGGCGCTGCGCACCTCAACTTCGCCGACAATCTCAAGGGCGTGGTCGGCGCCAGCGCGATGTGGATCAAGTCGACCGGGCAATCCTATGGCACCGATCAGTCGCGCAAGAACAGCAAGGTCAGTCCCTATGTCGGGCTCTTGTTCGAGCTGACCAAGAACGTCACGCTCTATGCGAGCTATACCGACATCTTCAATCCGCAGGTCGAGACCGATTTCGACAATCGCAAGCTCGATCCCGCGCAGGGCAGCAGCCTCGAAGGCGGCATCAAGAGCGAGTGGTTCGGCGGCAGGCTCTACGCCACCGCCTCGCTGTTCCGCGCCAAGCAGAAGGGGCTCGCCTTCGCGGCGGGCACCTTCGGCGACCCCGACGGCCCATGCCCCGACGGCCCGCTCGGCGACACTTGCTATACCGGCGTCGACGCCACCTCCAAGGGCTTCGAGCTCGAACTCGCCGGCAAGATCACCGACACTTGGTCGCTGAGCGGCGGCTATACCGGGCTCGAGATCGAGGACGAGGTCGGCGCCCGCACGCGAACCTGGATCCCGCGGCGGACGCTCAAGCTCGCAAGCACCTATAGCGTGCCCGAGGCCAAAGACCTCAAGCTCGGCGCGCAGCTGCGCTGGCAGAGCGCGATCAGCTATGTCGATACCGGCGTGCAGGATGTCGGCGGCAACCCTGTCGTGCTGCGCCAGGGCAGCTATGCTATTGTCGATCTGATGGTCGGAATACGATTGCTCGACCGCGTTCGCGCGACGGTCAATGTGCGCAACGTCGCCAACGAGAAGTATCTGGCCAGCCTGATGTGGGGCCAGGCCTATTACGCCGCGCCGCGCAGCGCGCTCGTCTCGCTCAGCTTCGCTTACTGAGCATGGCCGGAGCACAAACCCTGCGCCGCGACTGGCGCTATCGCGGCAATGTCGCGATCCGCGCGGTGACCGCCATCCTTGGCACCTATCTGATCGCGGCTCTGCTCGCCGCAGCATTTGCGCGGACGCTGCCGATGGCGCGAGTCGAGGCCGTGACATTGGGGACCTTGCTGGCCTTGCTCGTCGCGCCGGCAGTTCCGGTCTGGGCGTTTCTGGCGCGCGGTCCGTGGCGGGCGCTTGCAGGCGTGGTGGCGGTGTGCCTGCTGCTCGCGGGTATCGCCTGGCTCGCGGGGCAGCCGGCTTGAGCACGATCCGCGACGGCGCGCGCCAGGCGATGGCGTGGCTGCACGGCTGGACGGGCCTGCTGCTCGGCTGGGTCTTGTTCGTGATGTGCCTGGCGGGCACGCTCAGCGTGTTCAAGCCCGAGATTGGCCGCTGGATGCGCCCCGAAGCGAGCGCCACCGCCGACCCCGCCGAAGCGATCGCCGCCGCCACGCGTTGGCTCAGCCAGAACACCAAGGACCCGACCGGCTGGTACCTCGCCGCGCCCGACGCGCGGATGAACACCGTCGAGGCAGCCTATAGCGATGGCGGCACCTTCCTGTACCGCGCGCTCGATCCCGTGACAGGAGCGCCCGTCGCGCGCGAGACGTTCGGCGGCGAATTCTTCTACCGGCTCCATTTCGAGCTCGAACTGCCCTTTCCCTGGGGCCGGCTGCTCGCCTCGCTCGCCGCGGCGGTAATGCTCATCGCGCTGGTCACCGGGGTCATCGCGCACCGCCGCATCTTCAAGGACTTCTTCACCTTTCGCATTGGCAAGGGCCAGCGCTCGTGGCTCGACGGGCACAATGCGCTCGGCGTGCTGGCGATGCCCTTTCACCTGATGATCACTTTTACCGGACTGGTCACTTTGGCATCGCTGAGCATGCCCTGGGGAATCGCCGCGGCCTATGGCAGCGACCTGGAGACGCTCTACCACGAGATGGTGCCCGGCATCGCCGCGCGCGCCGCGACGGGGACGAAGGTTCCGCTGGCACCGGTCGCGCCGATGCTGCGCGAGGCGAAGCGCCGCTTCGGCGGTGCACCGATCGGCCGCGTCTACGTGATCAATCCGGGCGATGCAGCCGCGGTGGTGACGGTGTTCCGCGCCGATGCCGGACAGATCGGCTTCACCTCGGGCGAGATCAGTTTCGACGGCACCACCGGCAAGCCGCTCGCCGGCTGGACCGAGAGCCGGCCGGTAATCCAGACCTATAATGTCGTCTACGGCCTTCATATGGGCCGCTTCGCGCCATCGCTGACGCGCTGGCTCTATTTCCTCGGCGGCGCGATGCTCACCCTGGCGATCGCCACCGGACTAGTGCTGTGGGTGGTCAAGCGCCGCGAGCGCGCGCCGCTGTCGCTCGGCAATCGCGTGCTCGAGCGCGTCAATGTCGGGGTGCTGGCGGGCGTGCCGCTCGGCTGCGTCGCCTTCCTGCTCGCCAATCGCCTGCTGCCGCTCGATACGCTCGATCGGTCGGGGACCGAAGTGTCGGCGGCATTATGGACCGCAGCGGCGGCGCTGGCCGTCGGCGCGGCGCTGCCCCCTAAGCGCGCCTGGCCGCTGCTGCTCGGGCTGGTCGCCGCGGGCTGCGCCGTCGCGCCCTTCTTCGCCTCATGGGGGCAGGGCGACCAGGTTATCGTGATCGGCAACCTGATGCTGCTCGCCATCGCCGCCGCGCTCGCCGCTTTGGTCTGGCGCCAAACGCATCCCAAGGCCGCGCCGGTGCGCCGGCGTGCCGCGAGGGCAGCGGCATGATCGCCGCGGCTCTACTCTATCTCGGCATGTTCGCGCTGGCGTCGGGCATGTCGCGGCATGCGCCGGCGCTGCTGGGGCAATGGTATTCTCCTGACCGGGTCGCGCTTCTGCCGCGCATCGGCTGGGTGCTGGTCGCGCTGTCGCTCGCCGCCGCCTTGCTGAGCCCGGACTGGCCTCGGGCGTTGGTCGCGTGGTTCGGGCTCGCGCCGCTCGCCGCGGGGGTCGTGCTGCTGAGCCTGACCTTCGCCGCGCGGGTGGCGCGCGGCGGCGTGGCCGTGGCTGCGGTGCTTGGTGTCCTCGGCCTCGGCCTGGCGCTGGCGGGCATCACCGCCTGACGCGGCGCCTGACTGCGCAGGTGCAGCATATATCTTGGCTTGCGCATTGCCAGCGCTGTCAAATATGCCGGGCAAGGGGCCCGTTGCATCAGACGCAATCGGCCGGGGGTTTCTGCGATGTCCAGCCGTCCGACGATCAAGGAAGTCTCAAAGATCGCAGGCGTGTCGTTCAAGACCGTCAGCCGCGTGCTCAACAACGAAAAGCATGTCAGCGAGGAGACGCGGCGCCGCGTCGAGGAAGTTGTCGCGCGGCTGAATTTCCGCCCGAGCCACGCGGCGCGCACGTTGGCTGGGCGGCGCTCATTCCAGGTCGCGTTGCTCTACGACAATCCCAGCCCCTATTACGTCTATCACGTCCAGATCGGCGCGCAGCAGCGCTGCAGCGAGCTCGGCTATCGGTTGCTGCTCCAGCCGGTCGATAGCCAATCGCCTGAGCTGGTCTCGAACGTCATGGCGCTGATCGATGAGGCGCATCTCGACGGGGTGATCCTGTCGCCGCCGGTGACCGAGATGCCCGCCTTGCTCGACGAGCTCGATCGCCGCGGCCTGCCTTATGTCCGCATTGCCCCAGGCGCGCGCAAGGAAGCCGGGATGGCCGCGACGATTGACGACATCGCCGCCGCGCGCGAAGTCACCGAGCATCTGATTTCGCTCGGCCATCGCGAGATCGGCTTCATCCGCGGACTCGAGAGCCACGTCTCCACCTGGGAGCGTTTACAGGGCTATCGCGAGGCGCTCGAGGCGCATGGCATTGCCTTTGACGAGGACTTGGTCGCGGCGGGCGAGAACAGCTTCGCCTCGGGCGGCGAGGCGGCGCGCAAGCTGCTCGAGCGCGACCCGCGGCCGACCGCGATCTTCGCCGGCAATGACGACATGGCCGCGGGCGTGCTCGCGGTGGCGCACGAGAACGATGTCGACGTGCCCGGCGCGCTGTCGATCGCCGGGTTCGACGATTCGGACCTTGCTCGCGCGGTGTGGCCGCCGCTGACTACGATGCGCCAGCCGGTGCGCGAACTGGCCTATGCCGCGGCGAATTCGCTGCTCGCGCCCGACGCCGAGCCGCGGGTCATGTTGGAGCACCAGCTGATGGTACGCTCGACCACTGGGCCGGCCCCGCGTTAACCACCGGATGCGCGAAGGTTCCGCACCAAATCTGTCCCGCGGAAAGACGTGCGTTAACCGTATTCGGCGCTGGCAATAAAAGTAAACAAGTCGTTAACTCGTGCGATGCAGACTCACCTCGTCGCCCAGGGCCATGCTCGCCGCCATCCGTTCCGCGTCCAGATGCGCCGCGTCGTGGCGATCGAGCGCAAGCTCAGCGACGACAGCGACTGGAAGCTCTTCGCGCTGAGCTTCGCGGCGTTCTTCGTTTGCTTCTCGACGTTCATTATCTGAGACTTAGCCCTCTCCCGCTTTCGCGGGAGAGGGTTGGGTGAGGGTCTTCTTCTTCCGACTTGAGTTGCGACGAAAGAAGAAGGCCCTCACCGCTGCGACTAGGCAGCAAGCTGCCGAGTTTCGCTGCCTCTCCCTCGAAAGCGGGAGAGGGTAAAGTCTCACGGAATCGGATCGAGCCCGTGGGGCAGGTCCTCGGCCTTGTAGAGCCGCCAGGCGCAATAGGCCGAGGCGAGGCACAGCAGGAACACCACCCAGACTGCATGGACCACGTCGACGCCGGGGACGTGCGTCAGACCGAGCACGCCGACCGACCCGATCACCATAGCGCCCGAATTGACGATGTTGTTCGCCGCGACGGTGCGCGAGGTCTGCGACTTGTCGACTGTGGTGGTGAGAAAGGCATAGAGCGGCACCACGAACATGCCGCCGGTGATCGCGATCATCGCCAGGTCGGCCAGCACGCGCCACGCTTGCGGCAGCGCAAGGAAGTTCGCGGTCTTGAGCAGCGGTCCGTCGCTCACCGGGAAGAAGGCTGCGGCGAAGTAGAAATCGACGACGAATACCGCCATCGCCAACACAGAGGCGGGCGCGTATTTCGCCGAGACATGCCCCTTGAGCATGCGGTTGATGATCACCGATCCGATCGCGATGCCGACTGAGAAGATCGCGAGGAACACGCTCGCTACGTCCTTCTGCGCGTGGAACACATTCTTGACGAGCGGTGGGAATAACACCCCGAGCACCGCCGCGATCGTCCAGAATACGCTGATGGAGACGATCGCGAGGTAGAGCCGCGGGATGTGCATCGTCGCGCCGATCAGGCGGGCGGAGGCACGGAAGATGTTGAAGTCGATCTTGAGCTTGGTCATCGGCGGCGCCGGCGGAATTTGCAACGAGGCCAGCCAGCCGGTCATCGCGACGCCGATCACTGCGAAAGCGGCGACGGTCGGGCTGATCAGGCCGCCCGCGATTGTCCCGCACAGCACGGCGATATAGGTGCCCGCCTCGACCAGCCCGGTGCCGCCTAGGACTTCGTCTTCGTTCAGGTGCTGGGGCAGCACCGCATATTTGATCGGCCCGAAAAAGGTCGAGTGGACGCCCATGCCGACGAGTGCGACGAGCATCAGCGGCAGGCTCTTGATGAAGATGCCGAGCGAGCCGACCAGCATGATCAGCACTTCCGCGGCCTTGATGATCCGCATGATCTTCGCCTTGTCGTAACTGTCGGCGAGCTGGCCGGCGAGCGCGGAGAACAGGAAGAAGGGCAGGATGAAGATGCCGGTGGCGATCGCGCTGAACCTTGTCTCCTCCTCGACCGAGTTGAAGATCTGGTAGGTCGCGAAGAAGATCATCGCGTTCTTGAAGAGGTTGTCGTTGAAGGCGCCGAGGAACTGCGTGACGAACAGCGGCAGGAAGCGGCGCTCCTTGATCAACCCGAGCGCACCGATCATACGAACCCATGTCCTTGAAGCGCGGGGAGAGAACCCCGCCAAATGACGGGCCCGCATAGCCGAGGGGCAAGGAACGTATCAACCGCCATATGCGTCCCACCTCGATGACGAAGATGGTTTCGGCAGCCGCACGACCAATGCTAGGACAAGGCCGATGCTGACCCTGCCCAACATCCTGACCTTGTCGCGGATCGTCACTGTGCCGCTGCTCGCGGCGTTCCTGTGGTGGCCCGAATGGCGGACGGGCTATGCGGTCGCCTTCGCGATCTACTGCCTGATGGGCATCACCGATTATTTCGACGGCTATCTCGCCCGCGCGCAGGGAACGGTCTCCAAGCTCGGCGTGTTCCTGGATCCGATCGCCGACAAGATCATGGTCGCCGCGGTGCTGCTGGTCCTTGCCGGGCGCGGCGTGTTGGTCGAGCTCAACCTCATCCCGGCGCTGGTGATTCTCGCGCGCGAGATCGCCGTGTCGGGCTTGCGCGAATTCCTCGGCGGCATCCGAGTGTCGCTGCCGGTATCGCAGCTCGCCAAATGGAAGACGACGCTCCAGCTCGTCGCGATCGGCGGGCTGATCCTCGCCGGTGCGTTACCCGAAATCTTGTGGCTCGGGCGGATAGCGATCCTCGGTCTGTGGGGTGCGGCGGCACTGACCCTGATCACCGGCTGGGACTATCTTCGTGTTGGCCTAAAGCACATGGATACGTGATGGATTTGCTCTATTTCGCCTGGGTGCGCGAGCGCATCGGGACGGGAGCGGAGCAGCGCGATCCCCCGGAAGCGGTGCGAAGTGTCGCCGATCTGATTGCCTGGCTGGCAACATTGAGCCCGGGCCATGCCGAGGCGATGCGCGAACCCGAGCGACTGCGCGCGGCGATCGACCAGAAGTTCGTGCCGCTCGATGCTATGCTTGGCGATGCCCGCGAGGTTGCCCTCTTTCCGCCGGTGACCGGCGGATGATCCGCGTCTCGGTCGATCCCGCGCCGATCGAGCTTGCCGTCGAAGTCGCCGCACTCGAGGAACGCGGGGCGGGGGGCGTCGCGACCTTCACCGGCATCGTACGCGGCGACGATGGCGTCACTGCGCTCGAACTCGAACATTATCCCGGAATGACCGAACAGGCGCTGATCGCGCTGGCCGAAGCCGCGACCGAGCGCTGGTCGCTGCTCGGCGTAACGATGGTCCATCGCGTCGGCGTGATGGTCCCCGGCGACCGCATCGTCTTCGTCGGCACCGCCGCGCACCACCGCCGCGAGGCGCTCGACGCCTGCGCCTATCTGATCGACCGGCTCAAGACCAACGCGCCTTTCTGGAAGCGCGAGCAGCGCGGCGACGACGCCCGCTGGGTCGAAGCGCGCCACAGCGATGCGGACGCTGCCGCGCGCTGGGAAGGCTGACAATCCCCGAAGGGGTGCAGTATCAACCCCAGTGCTTCTGCGAAAGCAGTCCGGAGCCACGGGCCACTTCCTTTGCAACCCCAGGCTCCTGCTTTCGCAGGAGCACACTCCCTAACGACGGTATAACCCTACGCGGTCTCCGCCAGCACCTGTGCCAGCAGCCGAAAGTCGCGTTCGCGCGGGCTCGCCTTGCGCCACACCAGCGCGATATGCCGCGACGCATTCTCCGCTTCGAGCGGCCGCGCGGTAACCTGGGTATGCGCGAGGATGCCGGCGTCGACCGCCATTTGCGGCAGCATCGTCACGCCGAGCCCGTTGTCGACCATCTGGACCATCGTGTGAAGCGAAGTGCCGAGCATCGTCGCTTCGGCGCGCAGCTCGGGACGGTTGCAGGCGGCCAGCGCATGGTCCTTGAGGCAATGCCCGTCCTCGAGCATCAGCAGCCGATTGGCGTCGATATCGGCAGGGCGGATCGTCGGGGTCGGGTCCATCTCGCCTTCGGGGAACGCCACGAACAGTCGGTCGTCGAACAAGGGCGCCGCCTCGACTTCGCCGCAGCTGAACGGGAGGGCGAGCAGCACGCAATCGGTGCGCCCGTGGTGGAGCTGCTCGCAAGCCTGGCCGCTGGTCTCTTCGCGCAAGAACAGCTTGAGGTCGGGATATTCGCGCCGCAGCCGCGGCAGGATCCGCGGCAAAAGGAACGGCGCAATCGTCGGAATCACGCTCATCCGCATCTCGCCCGAGAGCGGCCGCCCGGCGACGCGGGCGAGGTCGCCGAGTTCGTCAGCCTCGCGCAGCACGCGGCGCGCCTTTTCGACGATCCGCTCGCCGAGCGGCGTGAAACGCACGACGCGGCGGGTGCGCTCGACCAGCACGACGCCGATCAGGGTCTCCAGCTCGCGAACCCCCGCGGACAGCGTCGATTGGGTGACGAAGCACGCCTCCGCCGCGCGCCCGAAATGCCCGGCATCGTGCAGCGCGACGAGATACTGGAGCTGCTTGAGCGTGGGGAGGTAGGTGGCGGCCACTGATCGTCCCTGTCGATTGTGTCGGCGATATAGAGTGGCGGGGGCGATAACTCAATTCCTCCCCGAGCTTGCTCGGGGAGGGGGACCGCGCCCGCAGGGCGTGGTGGAGGGGGCGCGCCGCAGGCGCGGGCGCCGGGTGCCGATTGCGACACCGCCGTCTTCGCGGCGGCCCCTCCACCATGCTGCGCATAGTCCCCCTCCGCGAGACGAGCTCGGGGAGGAGTTGGACGCTACGCCGCTGCCTCGACCAGCACGTCCTCGGGCAGCCGGATCAGATAGTCGAACGCCGACAGCGCCGCGGTCGAGCCTGCGCCCATCGCGATGACGATCTGCTTGTACGGCACCGTCGTCGCGTCGCCCGCGGCAAAGATGCCGCGTTGCGAGGTCTCGCCGCGCGCGTCGATCTCGATCTCGCCGCGCGGGCTGAGCGCCACCGCATCCTTGAGCCATTCGGTGTTCGGCACCAGCCCGATCTGGACGAAGATGCCCTCGAGCGCGACTTCGTGCGAGCTGCCATGGTTGCGGTCCTTGTAGACCAGCCCGGTCACCTTCTCGCCGTCGCCCTGGACCTCGGTGGTCAGCGCCGACGTGATTACCTGGACGTTGGGCAGGGTCGCCAGCTTGCGCTGGAGCACCGCGTCGGCGCGCAGGTCGCTGTCATATTCGATCAGGGTGACGTGCGCGACGATCCCGGCCAGGTCGATCGCGGCTTCCACACCGGAGTTGCCGCCGCCGATCACCGCGACGCGCTTGCCCTTGAACAGCGGCCCGTCGCAATGCGGGCAATAGGCGACGCCCTTGTTGCGATATTCGTCCTCCCCGGGCACCCCCATCTGCCGCCAGCGCGCGCCGGTCGACAGGATCACAGTCCGCGCCTTTAGGCTCGCGCCGTTCGCCAGCCGCACTTCGTGCAGCCCGCCCTCGGTCGGCGCCGGGATCAATTTCTCGGCGCGCTGCAGGTTCATCACGTCGACGTCATAGTCCTTGACGTGCTGCTCGAGATGGGCGGCGAGCTTCGGCCCCTCGGTGTGCGGCACCGAGATGAAATTCTCGATCGCCATCGTGTCGAGCACCTGTCCGCCGAAACGCTCGGCCGCGACGCCGGTGCGGATGCCCTTGCGCGCCGCGTAGATCGCCGCCGCCGCGCCGGCGGGGCCGCCGCCGACGACGAGCACATCGAACGCGTCCTTGGTCTTGATCCGCTCGGCGGCGCGCGCCTCGGTCCCGGTGTCGAGCTTGGCGACGATCTGCTCGAGCTCCATCCGGCCCTGGCCGAACGGCTCGCCGTTGAGGAACACCGTCGGCACCGCCATCACCTTCCGGGAGTCGACCTCATCCTTGAACAAGGCGCCATCGATCGCGACGTGCTTGATGCGCGGATTGAGCACCGCCATCAGGTTGAGCGCCTGCACCACGTCGGGGCAGTTCTGGCACGACAGCGAGAAATAGGTCTCGAATTCGAAATCGCCGTCGAGATTCTTGACCTGCTCGATCAGTTCCTGCGCCGCGCGCGACGGATGTCCGCCGACCTGCAGCAGCGCCAGTACGAGGCTGGTGAATTCATGCCCCATCGGCAGACCCGCGAAGCGCACGCCGATATCGGTACCGGCGCGGCGGATCATGAAGCTGGGCTTGCGGCTGTCGTCCTTGCGAACGACCGAGATCATGTCGGACAGCGCCGCGATGTCGTTCAGCAGCCGCTCGAGCTCGCCCGACTTGGCATCGTCGCCCAGGCTGGCGACCAGCTCGATCGGCTGCTTGATGTTGACCAGATAGGTCTTGAGCTGTTGCGTCAGATTGGCGTCGAGCATGAGGTACTCCAAGAACGATAAGTCACCGTTCGCCCTGAGCCTGTCGAAGGGCGGCCCACCACAGGCGCGTCGCTTGAGGCTTGGTGCCCTTCGACAAGCTCAGGGCGAACGGTGATGAGAAGAAAACGGCCCGGGATGGTAGTCCACCCCGGGCCGAATCGGCGCCTCCCACAGGGGGAGGGGAGGAGGCGCCTTGGGGTTAGATCTTGCCGACGAGGTCGAGCGACGGGGCCAGGGTCTCTTCGCCCTCTTCCCACTTGGCCGGGCAGACTTCGCCCGGATGCGCGGCGATATACTGCGCGGCCTTGATCTTGCGGAGCAGCTCGGCGGCGTTGCGGCCGACGCCTTCGCTGGTGATCTCGACCAGCTGGATCACGCCTTCCGGATCGACGACGAAGGTGCCGCGGTCGGCGAGACCCTGGCCCTCGCGCAGCACGTCGAAATTGGTGCTGAGCACGTGGTTCTGGTCGCCGAGCATGTAATAGTTGATCTTGCCGATCGCCGGCGAGGTGTCGTGCCAGGCCTTGTGGCTGAAGTGCGTGTCGGTCGACACCGAATACACCTCGACGCCCATCTTCTGCAGCTGCGGATAGATGTCGGCGAGGTCTTCGAGCTCGGTCGGGCAGACGAAGGTGAAGTCGGCCGGATAGAAGAAGAACACCGCCCACTTGCCGCGCGTGTCGGCGTCGGTCACCTCGACGAACTTGCCTTCCTTATAGGCCTGCGCGGTGAAAGGCTTGATCGTGCTTCCGATGAGCGCCATGCGAATTTTCCTCCAAAGGCGTTGTGTTGCGATGCGGGATATAGGTGTGCTGCACTGCAATGCTAATGGGAAGGTTCACTCGCTATAATCGAGTGTGGCGATCAGTGGCGGAAAACTGATCGAAACGACCGCAGGCCTAAGCGGTCCAGCTCCCCTGCTAACGCAAGTGGCCATGTCCGGATCGTAACCGCTGGACCCTGCGTTCGCAGGGACGCGGGTGTCCGACTTTGCGAAGCTCTACCGCAGCGCGAGGTACAGGTTGTAAACGCTGGTCAGCGTCAGCACGATGCCTACCATCAGCATCAGCCGCTTGGGCTCGATGCGCTTGGCGAGCATCGCGCCGAGCGGTGCGGCGATCACCCCGCCGATCAGCAGCCCGACCGTGGCGAGGGTGAACGCCGCCCAGCCGAGCTGAGTGATGAAGGTCGCCGAGATCGTCGCCGTCACGAAGAATTCGGCGGTGTTCACCGTGCCGATCGTCGTGCGCGGGCTAGACCCTTGGACTAGCAGGTTGCTGGTCACCACCGGACCCCAGCCGCCGCCGCCTGCCGCATCGAGAAAGCCGCCGGCGAGCCCGAGCGGCTCGACGATCTTGGGGCTGCGCTCGTGCGGTGGGTAATGCTGCGCGCGCCACAGCAGATAGAGGCCAATCGCGGTGAGATAGGCGAGAATGAAGGGCTTGGCGGTCGCTGCATGGATGTTGGACAGCACATAGGCGCCAAGCGCGCCGCCGATCACGCCGGGAATCGCGATCCGCAGGAACAGCTTCCAATTGACGTTCTTGTGGAGCGCGTGGCTGATCCCCGAGACCGCCGTGGTGAAGGTCTCGACGGTATGGACGCCTGCCGAAGCCGCCGCCGGGGGCACGCCGAGGCTTAGCAGCAAAGTGTTCGAAATGACGCCGAACGCCATTCCCAGCGCGCCGTCGACCATCTGCGCGGCAAAGCCCACGGCGATGAACGGAAGCAGCGCCGTGAGGTCAATTCCGAAGATCATCCGCGCCCCTTGCCAAGCTGTTCGACCGGCAGGAATGCCGTGCCCACCGAATTCCCACAAGATACATCGTGTTTAGACGCGACAAGCCGCGCGCGGGGCGATTCTGGAAATCGGGCGCGTCCTGCACTAAATGGACGCGACAAAGGGGAACCCGGCCATGTTCCGTCGTCTGAAGGCCTATCTCGATTCGATCCGCGCGCGCGATCCCGCGCCGCGCAGCCGTGCCGAAATCCTGCTTTATCCGGGCGTGTGGGCGGTCTTCTATCACCGCATCGCGCATCGGCTGTTCCGCGGGCGCTGGTTCTTTCTCGCGCGTGCAGTCAATCACTGGTCACGCTGGATGACCGCGATCGACATCCATCCGGGCGCGACGATTGGCCGCAACTTCTTCATCGACCATGGCTTCGTGGTGATCGGCGAGACCGCCGAAATCGGCGACAATGTCACGATCTATCAATGCGTCACCCTGGGCGGCACCAGCCCCGACAACGGCGTCGTCGGGAAGCGTCACCCGACGATCCTCGACGGCGTAATCATCGGCTCGGGCGCGCAGGTGCTCGGCCCGATCACGCTGGGCGAGCGCGCGCGGATCGGCGCCAATGCCGTGGTGACCAAGGACGTGCCCGAAGGCGCGGTGATGGTTGGCATCCCGGCCAAGCCTACCCTGGTCGAGGCGGCGACCTGGCAGAAGGACTTCGTGCCCTATGGCACGCCCTGCAGCGACGTCTTCGATCCATCGACCCAGAAGCTCGAACTGATGCGCTGTGAGCTTGACACGCTGCGCAAGCGTCTCGACGCGATGATCGAAGCCGGCGACCCGGCCGGCAAGCGGGGACGCCGCGACCGCGCCTGATGGGAACCGTCACGCCACTCCCGATCGGCCGTCCGACCCAGGTGCCCTTCGAGCGCCTCGAGTTGACGCGCATCCTCGATCTCTACGGCCGGATGGTCGCCGCGGGGCATTGGAAGGATTATGCGATCCAGTTCGACAACGAGGCTGCGGTGTTCGCCGCGTTCCGTCGCGCCGCAGAGCGTCCCGAATACCGCATCGAGAAGCGACCCGCGCTGCGCAACCGCCAGGGCATGTGGGCGCTGGTCAACGAGAGCGGCATGATCCTCAAGCGCGGCCACGAACTCGGCCCGGTGCTCGCGCCGGTCGAGCGCCGGCTGATGAAGCTGGTCGGAGAATAACGCCCGCCGGTCTGCCTGTCCGGAGTTGCGTTTTTCCGCGTGATTGCGTTGCCGCTGTCCGCGTGAGAAGCATGCTGGTCGGAATGGACGGGGGGACTTCGGCATGGGCGTGACTCTTCTTCGCGGTGCTGCCCTGCTGGCCTGCTTTGCCCCCTTGGCGGCTCGGGCGGAGACCCCTGCCGGGGTGGAGCAAACCTGCAAGGTTATCGAGGCCGCCTACACCGCGGCGAGCGAAAGCAAGGTTCCCGCCTATCCGGTCGACATCGACCCGTCTTTCCACATGCTCGATCTTGCGCGGATCGTCCCGGACTACAGGGCGGCCATGCCGCTCACTGCCGGGGAGTTCGAAGGGCTCAAGGCCAGGGCGAGCCTATACGAAGTCGCGAAATTCCGTCCGCTCTGCTTGCCGGCCTCACAGCCGTCCACCGCGCGCGACCCGGAGGGGCACCCGATGCGCGTGTCCTTCTCGAGTCCCGTCTTCTCGGCCGATGGCCAACTGGCGATTATCGAGGTCTCGTTTCAGAAGGCCGGCTTCGGCTATGGGCTGCTATGTGTTGCGCGTCGGAAGGCAGATCGCTGGTCGGCCAAGTGTCGGAATAGCTGGATCACCTGAGCGCACTTGGCATGAATAGGGCCGGGGAGATCCCGGCCCTTCACTTCGGCGATAACTGGCCTCAGGCGATCGCGATCTGCTGCGTCGGCGGCAGGCGGCCCTCCAGCCCGCTGCCGAGCAGCCCGACGACATGCCGCCGCATCGGCTGCCAGAAAGCGGAGAGGGAGAGCAGCGCCGATCCGATCACCAACGCGGTCAGCGCAGCGGCAAGCTCGACCGCGCCGCTCTGCTCGAACAAGGCGTACATCGCCCACAACACGTAGACGAGGCTCGAGACGAGCAGCGCACGGCGGTCGACCGCCAGCGCCACTGCCGCGAAGATGATATACAGCGCGATCACCACCCCTGCCATCGGTGCGCCGATGGCCCCGTCGAACACGCCGAGCATGTGGAAGATCGGGTGCGCGATCAGCGGCGCGGCGGCGAGATGGAGCCAGAAGGCGACGTCCGAGCGGCGGGTGCGGCGCTCGCGGTCCGACATGTCCCAGCGCATCGCGAAGACGAAGACCAACACGCCCGCGATCAGCAGCATCAGGTTGAGCGAACCCTGCGAGGCGGGGACGAACGCCGTGATCGCGCCGACCGCGACCGCGACGAGCGCGAGCGCGCCTACTGCGACGGTAATCGGCACCATGAAGCGCCGCCAGTGCAGCCAGGTCGCGCTGGCGGTGACGATTCCGGTGATGATCCCGACCGCGCCGGCGAGCTGGCGCTGCTGGAGGTCGGTGGTCAGGCCAAATTGCTCAGAGAGCCAGGGTGCATTGGCGCCCCAGATCGCGCCGAACCCGACGAAGATCCCGCCGGCAAAGCCCAGCAGCAGCAGGATGCTGGGAAGCGCCATGCGGCGTTGCCGGGTGAAATATTCGGCGAGCAGCCAGCTGATAATCGCCACTGCGAAACCGCCGAACGCGACGGCAACGCCGACCTGGCGCGGTCCGTCATGGACGGCTTCGAGCCCCACGATCTTGCCGCCGATATAAAAGCCGATCCAACCCACCGCGACGAGGATCAGGATCGCGGCGATCCCGACGAAGATGTCGTTGAAGCCGGTGAGCAGCCGGAAGCTCTCTTCGTCCACCGTCGGAGTCGATTTGCTCGCGGCTACATGGTTCCTGAGCGCCGCCGCGGCTTCGGGCGAGATCACTCCCGCCTCCACCGCGCCCGCCAGGTCGCTTTCGCTGTACATGGGCATCCTCCTGTTGTGCGGCCTGCCTAGCACAAGTGTATTAGTGAAACAATACGGTGCTACGGCGGTGTTTCCGGGTTGTGCCGGTGCCGAAGGTCTCGACAGGTCACACTATCCGCAACTCTTTGCGAAACGTCGCATTTCAACGTGCAAGAGCGGCAAGGCGCTGCCGGCTGGGAAACCAAGCAGGCGCGATCCTACATTGCAAGGAGGGAGACCTCAGCGGCCTGCTAACAATTGGACAGGCTGACGGCAAAGCCCACGCGGACGCACAGGTCCTTGGCTACCCTGATCTTCGGACGCCTATCCACGGTCATCGGATCGGGGCGAGGTTCCGTACGTCCGATACGATCAGGATCGTGCGTACGGCAGACGACGATCTCCGCGTCGGCCGGCTGGCGGCTGCACGCAGGCTTGGCGAACAACCGAGGCGCGGTGACGACTTCGTCGGGGTCCACCGTCTGCAGCAAGGCGAGAAGCAGAAGCATCGCGGCACCCTCACTGCCAGATTCGATCAGGCGGCGCTATTGCAGCTTGGCCATGATCGACATGGTTTGCTCCGAGCCCGAATTGGGGACGATCTCGCCGGTACGGTCGATGATCTCGGCCCATTGCGCTGCGACGCTCTCCGGCGTCGGCTCGGCCAGCTTGGCGCCGGGAGTGAGGGTGACATAGGCCGCCTGCACGACGCCCGCGCCGGCGCCGAGGATCATGTTGGTCGGCGCGTCCTCGGAAACGAGGAACAGCGCGGCGGGCGCGACATTCTCGGGCGCAAAGGCCTTGAACGCGGCTTCGGGGAAGATGTCCTCGGTCATGCGCGTGCCGGCGACCGGGGCGATCGTGTTGACCTTGATGCCATATTTGGCGCCTTCGAGGTGGAGCGTCTTGGTCAGCCCGGCGAGCCCCAATTTGGCGGCGCCGTAGTTCGCCTGGCCGAAATTGCCGAACAGCCCGGTCGACGAGGCGGTCATCAGGATGCGGCCGTAATTCTGCGCGCGCATCGTCTCCCACACTGCCTTGGTGCAGTTGGCCGATCCGTTGAGATGAACGTCGACGACGAAGCGGAAATCCTCCGGCTCCATCTTGGCGAAGCTCTTGTCGCGCAGCACGCCGGCATTGTTGATCAGAATGTCGACGCGACCCCAGCGCGCCTTGGCTGCCTCGACCATCTCGACCATCTGGCCGTAATCGGTGACGCTGCCGCCGTTGGAAAAGGCCTCGCCGCCCGCCGCCTCGATCTCGCCGACGACCTGAAGCGCGGCGTCCGAATGGCCGGTGCCGTCGCGCGCGCCGCCGAGATCGTTGACCACCAATTTCGCGCCGCGCCGGGCGAGTTCGAGCGCGTAGGCGCGCCCGAGGCCGCCGCCAGCGCCGGTGACGATGGCGACGCGATTGTCGAAACGAATGGTCATGATGGCGCTCCCTGTTTGAGGATTTACTAGCCGCATTCGTCACGATTGTACTCCCCCCGGAATGGGCGGGGCTGTGGGTGTGACGAACGCGCCGAGTTCCAACGAGAGCGGACAAAAAGAAAAGGCCGGGCATCGGGCCCGACCTTTTCTACTCACCTCTAACCCGTCCCCACGAGGGAGGGGGTTTGGGGTCGGTTAAGACTTAACGGCCGCCACGCTGGCGGCACTGGTCCTTCACCGTCTTCGAGCACGGCGGATAGGCGTTCGGTGCAGCGGTCGCCGAAGGCGCAGCCGCGGTTGCGGGGGCGGCTGCAGGCTCGGGCGCCGCAGGCGCGGTGGCGGGCGCCATCGGAGCGGCGGGCGCCGGCGCGGCGGTCGTCGCATCCGGCGTCGCGGTTGCCGCATCGGGCGCCGCGGTCGTGGCATCGGGTGCGGCGGTCGTCGCGTCGGGCATCGCCGTCGTGCCCGAACCGGTGGTGCCGGTATTGGGGTCGGAGGGCGGGGTATTCGGATCGGGCGTGGTCGTCGCCGGCGTTTCCGTCGTTGCCGGCGGAGTCGTCTGCGGGGTCTGCTGGGCGACGGCCGTGCCGCCGATTGCGGCGAGAGCGGCCGCCAATGCGATAAGCTTCATGCAAGCTTCTCCTGAATAAATCGGGGACGCAGCAAGCGCGTCCTCAACCTGTAACGCGGGAGAAACAGGATTGGCTCCCTCAGTTCCCCGCGTCCAATGCATAGCCCGCCGAACGGACGGTGCGGATGATGTCGGGGCGGTCGCCATTGTTGATCGCCTTGCGCAGCCGGCGGATATGGACGTCGACGGTGCGGCTCTCGATGTCGCTGTCATGCCCCCAGACCGCGTCGAGCAGCCGCTCGCGCGAGAATACCCAGCCCGGATGCTCGAGGAAATGCTTGAGCAGGCGGAATTCGGTCGGTCCGAGCGAGATCACTTCGCCGCCGCGGCGCACCTTGTGGCCCACCGTGTCCATCTCGATATCGGCATAGCTGAGCGCTTCGCCGGCCAGCGCGGGGCGGACGCGACGCAGCACCGCGCCGACCCGGGCGACGAGTTCGCGCGGAGAGAAGGGCTTGGTGACGTAATCATCGGCACCGGTCTCGAGCCCGCGGACGCGATCCTCTTCCTCTCCGCGCGCGGTCAGCATGATGATCGGGATGTTGGCGGTCTCGGGCATGCGGCGCAGTCGCCGGCACACTTCGATCCCCGAAAGCCCCTCGACCATCCAGTCGAGCAGGACGATGTCGGGCGTCGCTTCCTTGGCGAGCAGCAGCGCTTCCTCGCCGTCCGGCGTGTGCTTGACCTCGTAATCCTCGCGCTTGAAATGCCACGTCACCAGTTCGGCGATCGCAGCGTCGTCCTCGACGAGAAGCATCTTCACTCGGGCCATGTACGGGTCCTCAGGCAGGTGCCGCTTCGTCGGCCAGATAGCGGCCGGTAGCGGCGAAATAGACCATTTCGGCGACGTTGGTGGCATGGTCGCCGATGCGTTCGATATTCTTGGCGACGAACAGCAGGTGCGCGACCTGGCTCACCGTGCGCGGATTCTCGACCATGAAGGTCACCAGGGTGCGGAAGATCGAATCGTAGAAATCGTCGAGCGCATTGTCGCGCTTGCACACGTCGGCGGCGGCGGCGGCGTTGCGCGAGGCGAAGGCGTCGAGAGCGTCGTGGACCATGTCGCTCGCCATCTGGGCCATCGAGGGGAGCAGCGACAGCGCCTCAATCCGGTCCTCGCCCGCGGTGTGGATCAGCGGAACGCGCTTGGCGACGTTCTTGGCATAGTCTCCGATCCGCTCGATCACCGCGGCGATCTTGAGCGCGGCGATGACTTCGCGCAGGTCGTCGGCCATTGGCGCACGCAGCGCGATCAACCGGACGACGAGCTTCTCGACCTCGGCCTCGATCGCGTCGATCGCCTTGTCCTTGCCGCGGACCTGGTCGGCGAGCGCAGTGTCGCCGCGCTGGAGCGCCTTCATCGCGTCGTGGATCGCCTGCTCTGCCAGCCCACCCATCTGGCTGATCAGCGCGCGCAGGTGCTTGATGTCCTCGTCGAACGCCTTGACGGTATGTTCCTGGCCGGTCGCCATTACCCGTACCTTCCGGTGATATAGTCCTTGGTGCGCTCTTCGCGCGGCGTCGTGAAGATCTGGTCGGTATCGCCGTACTCGACCAGCGTGCCGAGGTGGAAGAAGGCAGTGCGCTGGCTGACCCGCGCCGCCTGCTGCATGTTGTGCGTGACGATCGCGATCGCATAGCGGCCGCGCAGCTCGTGGATCAGCTCTTCGATCTTGGCGGTAGCGATCGGGTCGAGCGCCGAAGCCGGCTCGTCCATCAGGATCACTTCGGGGTCGACTGCGATCGCGCGCGCGATGCACAGCCGCTGCTGCTGACCGCCGGACAATGCGGTGCCGCTGTCGTTCAGCCGGTCCTTCACCTCTTCCCACAGCCCGGCGCGCTTCAGAGAGCGCTCGACGATAGCGTCGAGGTCGGGCTTGGAGGGGGCGAGGCCGTGGATGCGCGGGCCGTAGGCGACGTTTTCGTAGATCGACTTGGGGAAGGGGTTGGGCTTTTGGAACACCATGCCGACACGGGCGCGGAGCTGCACCACGTCCATCGCGGAGGAATAGATGTTCTCGCCGTCGAGCATGATGTCGCCGGTGACCCGTGCGGTGGCGATCGTGTCGTTCATCCGGTTGAGCGTGCGCAGGAAGGTCGATTTGCCGCAGCCCGACGGGCCGATGAACGCGGTGACCTTGTCCATGTCGATGTCGATCGAGACATCGCGCACGGCCTGCTTGTCGCCGTAGAAGACGTTGACGCCGCGGGCGGACATCTTGGGAGGTGCGTTGCTAATCACCAGCGGGTCTCGAATTTGTTGCGAAGATAGATGGCCAGCCCGTTCATGGCGAGCAGGAACACCAGCAGCACGATGATCGCGGCGCTGGTCTTCTCGACGAAGCCGCGGCTGACTTCGTCGGACCACAAAAAGATCTGTACCGGCAGCACCGTCGCGGGGTCGGTGAACCCACCGGGCGGCGTGACGATGAACGCGCGCATGCCGATCAGCAGCAGCGGCGCGGTCTCGCCGAGCGCGCGCGCCATGCCGATGATCGTGCCGGTCAGGATGCCCGGCATCGCCAGCGGCAGCACGTGGTGGAACACCACCTGGATCGGGCTCGCGCCGATGCCGAGCGCGGCGTCGCGGATCGACGGCGGCACCGCCTTGATCGCATTGCGGCTGGCGATGACGATGACGGGCATGATCATCAAGGCGAGCGTCAGCCCGCCGACCAGGGCCGCCGAGCGGGGCAGGAGGGGGCCGAACTGCGTGCCGAACAGGCTCCAGCTGCCGAGGAACACCGCGAGGCCGAGCAGGCCGAAGATGATCGAGGGGACGGCGGCGAGGTTGTTGATCGAGACCTCGATCAGGTCGGTCCAGCGGTTCCTCGGGGCATATTCCTCGAGATAGATCGCCGAGAGCACCCCGACCGGGAAGGCGATCAGGAAGGTCACCGCCATGGTCAGCAGCGAGCCCTTGAGCGCCCCCCAGATCCCCACCGCGACCGGATCGGTCGAATCCGATTGGCTCAGGAAGTCCCAGTTGAAGTGCCGCGAGACGAGCCCGGCCTGTTCGAGCCTGGCGGCGCGCGCTTTGGTCTGGGCATTGCCGTCGCCGCGCACTGCCTGGTCGATCTCGGTCGAGGCGGGTACGTTGATCACGACCTTGCGGTCGAGGATCGAGGGATCGGCCTTGATCGCGTCGCGTACGCGCAGCCAGCCATGATCGGAGATGACGTCCTCGCCGCCCGGCCCGAATGCCGTCGACGCGGCGCCCTTGACGATATTCTCGAGCCCCGCCCCGGCGAGCGCGAGGTCAGCGGCGGGGGTGCGCAGCTGGCCGCGCTCGACGACCATGCCCGAATTGGGAAAGTCGATCGCCAGCGCGACGTCGGTGCGCGTGAAGCCGCGCCAGCCATTGGCGACCATCGTGACCAGCAGGAAGGCGAGGAACGCCGCCGACAGGGTCACCGCGGCGAGCCCGAAGAAGCGGAAGCGCCGCTCGCGGGCATAGCGGCGGCGGATGCGTTTCTGCATCGACTGGGTCTTCCAGTCGGTCGGCGCGCGCTCGCTCGGCTCTTCCGGGCCGGTCGGCAGCTGGGAGACGAGCGACTTACTCATAAGCTTCGCGATACCGTTTGACGACGCGCAGCGCGACGATGTTGAGCAACAGGGTGATCACGAACAAGGTGAGCCCGAGCGCGAAGGCGGCGAGCGTCTTGGGACTGTCGAACTCGCTTTCGCCGGTGAGCAGGTCGACGATCTGCTTGGTGACCGTGGTCGCGCTCTCGAACGGGTTGAGGGTGATGTTGGCAGCGCCCGAGGCGGCCATCACCACGATCATCGTCTCGCCGATCGCGCGGCTGACGGCGAGCAGCACGCCCGCGACCACGCCGGGCAGCGCCGCGGGGATCAGCACGCGCGAGATCGTCTCGCTGGTCGTCGCGCCCATTGCCAGGCTGCCGTCGCGCATCGCGGTGGGCACCGCGGCGATCGAATCGTCGGCCATCGACGAGACGAACGGGATGATCATCACCCCCATCACCAGGCCGGCGGCGAGCGCGCTCTCGGACGAGGCGTAGGTGTAGCCGAGCGACACGGCGAGGTCGCGCACTGCCGGGGCGACGGTCAGCGCGGCGAAGTATCCGTAGACGACGGTCGGCACGCCGGCGAGCATCTCCAGCGTCGGCTTCATCCATTTACGCACCGTCGGCGTGGCATATTGGGTGAGGTAGATCGCGCTCATCAGCCCGAACGGGATCGCGACGATCATCGCGATGATCGCGCCGATGAAGAAGGTCCCCCAGAACAAGGGCACGGCGCCGAGCGACTTGCCCGGATGCGCGGCGTCGATCACCTGCGGGCTCCAATGCGTGCCGAACAGGAAATCGGCGATCGGCACCTGCTGGAAGAAGCGGAGCGATTCCCACAGCAGCGACAGGAAGATGCCGAGCGTCGTCAGGATCGCGATCAGCGAGGCGACCAGCAGCAGCACCATGACGCCGCGCTCGGCCTGGGTGCGCGCCTGGAAATTGGGGCCGACGCGGGTAAGCGCCAAGGCCGCGCCGGCAAAGGCGAGCAGGATCGCCGCGCCGGTGCCCATCCAGCCATAATAGGTCTGCGCCGCGCGGGTGGGTGCTACGAGTTGCTCGGCGACGGGGTCGAACGCCTTGGCGCCGTCCTCCTTGGCGACGCGCTTGGCCTCGGCGAGCAGGGCGTCGCGCTCGAAGGCGAAATGGGGGAGCTGCGCGGCGGCGGGGTGCGTGAGCACCGCCTGCTTGATCAGCCCGGGACTGACCGCGCTCCACACCGCGACGAATACCAGGGCCGGCAGGATCGTCCACATCGCGACGTACATGCCGTGCTGCCCGGGCAGCGAATGGAGCCGCTTGGCGCCGCCGCGGTCGAAGCGGGTGGCGCGGGCGCGGGCGGTCAGCCAGCCGATCAGGCCGAGCCCCGCGATGAGGAAGAGTAGCGCGAAGGCGTGCATCAGTGCAGACCCGCCGGATCGAGCGCGATGCGCTGCGCGACGATCTGCGCCGATTTGGCGCGCAAGGCGTCGGGCGCGGCGATCAGCCCGCGCTGGGTGAGCTTGCCCTTGGGATTCCACATCGTCGTGTAGAGCGCCAGGAAGTCGGCGAGGCCGGGCACGGCGCGGAGATGGCGTTTCTTGACGTAGAGGAACAAGGGCCGCGCGCCCGGATAGCTGCCGTCGGCGATGCTGGCATAGGTCGGGGTCACGCCCTCGATCGGCACGCCGTGGAGCCGGTCGATATTCTCCTCGAGATACGAATAGCCGAACACGCCGAGCGCGTTGGGGTTCGCCGCGAGCCCCTGGACGATCAGATTGTCGTTCTCGCCCTTGTCGATATAGGGCCCGTCGTCGCGGATGCGCTTGCAGCGGCTGTCGTAGGGCGCGGTGTCCTTGGCGGCCTTGAGCGCCTTGCTCTCGGGGTCGGCGGCGGCGCAGCCGGGCTCGAGCACCAGCTCGACCAATGCATCGCGGGTGCCGCTGGTCGCGGGCGGTCCCATCACCTGGATCGGCAATGCGGGAAGGGCGGGATTGACGTCGCGCCAGGTTCGCGCCGCATTGGGCCTGCCCTTCGGGTTGGCGGCGAGCGCGAGATAGACGTCCTTCTTGCTCAGCTGGAGCTTGGGGCCATTATTGGCCTCCGCCAGCGCCACCCCGTCGACGCCGATCTGGACCTCGAGGATCTCGCCGACACCATTGGCCTGGCACAGCGCGTATTCGGATTTCTTGATGCGCCGGCTGGCATTGGCGATGTCGGGGAATTCCCAGCCCACGCCCTCGCAGAAGCGCTTGAGCCCGGCGCCGGTGCCGATCGATTCGACCACGGGCGCCTTGCGCCCGCCGCCTTGGTTGACAAAGGCCTCGGCAACGGCGGTGGTAAAGGGATAGACGGTCGACGAGCCGACGACGCGAATCTCGCGCGCCGTGTTGCTGTCGCAGCCGGCCAGCGTTAGCGCCGCCGCTGCAATCAGGGCCAACCTGCCGAAAATGTCGCGAACTCCCGATACGCCCCGAGTCGTGCAGTGCAGCACGTCACGCTGCCTCTCTTGCAGCTCGGTTACGGCTTTATGACACTCGCCGCACCGGCAGCAGCATCGTGACGGTCGTACCCTTGCCGACGGTGCTGGCGATGTCGAGCCGGCCGCGGTGGCGCTCGACGATGTGCTTGACGATCGCGAGGCCGAGCCCAGTGCCGCCGAGCGAACGGCTGCGCCCCGAATCGACGCGGTAGAAGCGCTCGGTGAGGCGCGGCAGATGCTGGGGCGGAATGCCTTCGCCTTCGTCGGCGATGGTCAGGCGGACCATGGTCTCGCTGTCGGGCTGGAGCGTGATCGTCACCGGCGTCGCCTCGCGGCCGTATTTCATCGCGTTGCCGATGATGTTGTGGAGCAGCTGGCTGAGCTGGGTCGGGTCGCCGAGCACCGGAGGAACGTCGGCGATCTGGGTAACGAGGTCGGCGGCGCGCGGGCTGCCCGACAATTCGATCGTGACCTGCTCGATCAGGCCGGCGAGGTCGACGGCCTTGTCGGGGGCGCGATATTTCTCGGCCTCGATCCGGCTCAACGAGATCAGGTCCTCGATCAGCCGCTGCATCCGCTGCGCCTCGCCGAAGACGATCTTGAGGAAGCGCGCGCGCGTGCCGGGATCGTCGCCCGCATCCTCGCGCAGCGTCTCGACATAGCCGAGCAGCGAGGCGAGCGGGGTGCGCAGCTCGTGGCTGGCATTGGCGACGAAATCGACGCGCATCCGCTCCGCGGCATAGCTGCCAGTACGGTCGACCAGATGGACGATGCGGCGGCCGTCGCGCAGCGTGTGCACGCGCATCTCCCAGCGCTGGTCGCGCGTGCCGAGCCCGACGAGGTGGATCGGCGCCTCGGCGGCACTGTTGTCGGCGCGCATCAGCCGCTCGGCCGCGGCGGGGTGGCGGATCGCGACGCGGACGTCCTCGCCGATGACATGGTCGCCGAGCAGCTCGCACGCGCTCTTGTTGGCGGCTTCGACGCGGCTGTCGGCGATGACCAGCAGGGGCTCGGCGACCGCCTCGATCACTTCGGCAATCGCGGGTTCGCTGCGCGGCGGCGGCACGGCGCGCTCTGACGGCGGGGGGGCTTCGTCGTTGCCACTCGCGGCGATCAGCACCGCTGCCGCGGCGCAGACCAGCACCACCAGTCCCGCTTGCGGATCGCCATTGAGCAACAGGCTCGCGAGCGCGGCGACGGCCGCGACGACGAGCGCCAGCGCTGTTCGGACCCCGAGAAAGGCTTGCATATATCCCGTTCTAGGGACGGATTTGCGATTGCGAAAGCCGCGCGGCGCCGGTCGCGGCATCATAGCCCAAGAAAGCGCCGCACCCGTCGGCCGGTGATCGTCTCGATCTCCTATCCTCGGGCAGACCGTCCGTCAGCGACGCGCAAGTTTCCGGTTTCCGGTCCGGCGCGCGCGAGTAATTAATCGCTACTCGACATTTATTCAATAAATGCAGAGCGACATATTTCAATGATATTTAATTCATATAGACCGATGAAGATTACAGTAACCATTGCAAAGTTCGCCCATTATATAGGGAATCCGGCCAATCTTTCGTGACGTGTAGTTTCGAGTTGAAGGCAATGCTGCCGAGGTTTACATGTGATCCATGCCTGTGGGATTGACATCCTGCCAAGCGCGTTTGGTCCGATCATAAAAATAAACTTCGGACGAAACGACCTTCCCAGACGTGCGGGCTGGGGCGGCGGGCGTTCCGTTAGCGATTTGTTAACCCTTCCGAAGCGAAGGTTAACGCGCCACCGGGACAATCGGGGCAACGGCAAGGGGCGCAGATTAATGTAGTTCAGGGCAGTGAGGCTTCTTGTGATCGACGAACCCGCGCAGGCTTTCGAATCCGCCGACGCAAAGACGATCGTCGACGCCTTGTGGGCCAGCTGGCCGATCGTCGTGACGCTGCGCGCCGCCGATGTCGGCATGGGCAGCGCCGATCGCGTCAACGACTTCATCCGCAATTTCCAGGATCTCAGCGATGCGGGTCTGATCTCCTACGAGGCATTCACTGTCGGGACCGAGGGGCCGCAGGTAATCGACGCAGCGCTCACCGCGCGGGGCCGCGCCGTGCTGGCGCGGCGCTTCCATCCGCCGCTGGAGCCCGTCAGGTCGTCAGCTGCGGCTCGCGGACCAAGTCGGTGACGATGTCGGCGACCATGCGCAGGACCTTGAGGTCGTGGCCATCGAACGCGCGCTGACCGCGCTGTAGCGCGACGATCCGGCCGAGCGGCGCGCCATCGCTGTCGTGCAGCGGCACGCAGGCATAGGACCGGAAACCGCTTGCGCTAGCTTCGATCGGGTCGGCGAGCTGCCAGAGCAGCGCTTCCGACGTCTCGGTCTCGCCGCCGGCGAGCAGGATTCCGGCCGTGGCGAGACGCTCCCCCGCGCCCAGCGCGCGCTGGCGCTCGGCGTAATGACGAAGATCGATGATCGCGCCATCGGCGACCAGAGTAAGCTGGACGAGCTCCGCCAATTTGGCACAGGCGATTTGCCCACCAGGATTCAGGCTGACGGTCACCTCGCGCGAGGTTTGTCCCGATCCCTTCAACAACAATCCCCCGAAGCGACCCACTATATTTTCCTCGCCGTACATGCTCGGTCGGTTGTACGGGAAAAGCAAGAGCCCAGCGTAGTACGGAGAATCACGTGCGAGGGTGATTTCCTGCTATTAGGGTAAGCGCAGGCGTTCTGCCGCGCTTTTACTCGCCAAGTACTTCAAGAGCAGGAACCAGGTCGTCGAAATGATCGATCACCGCATCCGCACCTAGTTCTTCGACCGGCTGCATCAAGAAGCCGAAGCGCACTGCGATCGACGGGACGCCGGCGGCGCGCGCGGCTTCGATGTCGAAGATCGAGTCGCCGACGAACGCCGCGCGCCCGCCGCCGCAGCGCCGGATCATCTCGCGGATGCCGGCGGGGGAGGGCTTGCGCCCGTCGGGCCCCATCGTGTCGCCGCCGATCACGCAGACAAAGCGGTGGTCGAGGCCGAGTTCGGCCACGAGCTTCACGGCGAGGCCTTCCGACTTGTTGGTAACGATGGCGAGCTCGGTGCCGCGTGCTTCGAGCGTGTCCATCGCCCTGATCAGCCCCGGAAAGGCATATGTGCCGCGGGTGAGGTTGTCGCCGTAGAATGCCAGCAGCTCGGGATAGGCGCTTTCCAGAGTCTCGGGATCGCAGCCGCCCGAGGCTTCGAGCCCTTGCTGTAGCATGTACTTCGCGCCGCGGCCGATCATCGGCTTGACCGCTTCCACCGCGAGCGGCGGGCGGCCGAGTACGACCAGCGCGTGGTTGAGCGCACGCGTCAGGTCCGCGCTGGTATCGAACAAGGTGCCGTCGAGATCGAATCCGACGATATCGAAGGGGAAGCCGGTCATCCTGGCGGCGCCTGCCAGCAAGACTATAGAATTGGCAAGCGGGTCATGGCAGGGGGGCGACCGGAGGGACTACATGACAGCGCCGATTGCCGCGATCATCCTTGCTGCGGGCAAGGGCACGCGGATGAAATCCGATACGCACAAAGTGCTTCACCCGCTCGCGGGGCGCCCGATGCTATTGCACCTGATCGACAGCGTCGCCGCGCTCGATCCGGCGCGGACGGTGGTCGTCGTCGGCGCGGGCCGGGATCAGGTCGAGGCGGTCGTCCATCCGCTCGGCGTCGCGACGGTCGAGCAGGTCGAGCAGCTCGGCACCGGCCATGCCGCGCTCCAGGCGCAGCCGGCGCTCGCCGGGTTCGACGGCGACGTGCTCGTATTGTTCGGCGACGTGCCTCTGGTCACCACCGATACGCTGCGCCGGATGCTCGAGCGCCTGCATGCGGCGGACGCGCCGGCCAGCGTTGCGCTCGGCTTCCGCCCTGCCGATCCCGCCGCTTATGGCCGAGTGATCGCCGACGCCGACGGGTGCATCGACCGTATCGTCGAATATAAGGACGCCTCGCCCGACGAGCGTGCGATCACTCTATGCAATTCGGGGCTGTTCGCGGCGCGCGCGGCGGACCTGTTCGATTTGCTGGCGAAGGTCGGCAACGATAATGCGGCCGGCGAATATTACCTCCCCGACATCGTCACCGTGGCGGCCGCCGCGGGGCGCCACTCGGCGGTGATCGAGGTGTCGGCCGCCGAAGTCGCCGGGATCAACAGCCGCGGCGAGCTCGCAGCGGTGGAGGCGGAGTGGCAGCACGCGCGCCGTGCCCGCGCGATGGCCGAAGGCGCGACGCTGATCGCCCCCGAGACGGTGTGGTTCGCGCATGACACCCGGCTCGGTCGCGACGTCCTGATCGAGCCCAACGTGTTCTTCGGTCCCGGTGTGAAAGTGGCCGACCGCGTCACCATCCACGCGTTCAGCCATATCGAGGGCGCCCAGGTAGCCAGCGGCGCAGTGGTCGGCCCCTATGCGCGGCTGCGGCCGGGGACGGTGCTCGGCGAAGACGTCAAGGTCGGCAATTTCGTCGAGATCAAGAAGGCGGTGCTCGGCAAGGGGGCCAAGGCCAATCACCTCACCTATCTCGGCGACGCCGAAGTGGGTGCCGACGCCAACATCGGCGCGGGCACGATCACCTGCAATTATGACGGCTTCTTCAAATATCGTACGAGCATTGGCGAAGGCGCGTTCATCGGCTCGAACAGCGCGTTGGTCGCGCCGGTGGCGATCGGGGCGGGCGCGACGGTCGGTGCCGGATCGGTGATCACCCAGGATGTCGAGGCCGGCGCGCTGGGGTTGGCCCGCGCGCGGCAGGAGGCGCGGCCCGGCTGGGGCACGCGCTTCCGCGAAATGATGAAGGCAAGAAAGGCCGCGAAATAAGATGTGCGGAATCGTTGGAATCGTCGGGACCGAAAGCGTCGCGGATCGCCTGTTCGAAGGGCTCAAGCGGCTGGAATATCGCGGCTATGACTCGGCCGGCATCGCCACCTTGCACGATGGCGAGATCGATCGCCGCCGCGCCGAGGGCAAGCTGGTCAATCTCGGCAAGCGCCTCGCCGAGAGCCCGCTCCCCGGCACGATCGGCATCGCGCACACGCGCTGGGCGACTCACGGTGCGCCGACCGAGGACAATGCCCATCCGCACATCGTCGGCGACGTCTCGATCGTCCACAACGGCATCATCGAGAATTTCAAGCCGCTGCGCGATGCGCTGATCGCCGAGGGCCGCGAGTTCAAGAGTCAGACTGACACCGAAGTCGTCGCGCACCTCGTCAGCCGCGAACTGGAAGGCGGAAAGAGCCCACGCGACGCGGTCGCCGCGGTGCTGCCCCAGCTCCACGGCGCGTTCGCGGTCGCCTTCCTGTTCCGCAACGAGCCCGATCTGCTGATCTGCGGCCGGCTCGGTGCGCCGCTGACCGTCGGCTATGGCGAAGGCGAGAATTATCTCGGCTCGGACGCGCATGCGCTTGCCGGGCTCACCCAGCGCATCGCCTATCTCGAGGAAGGCGACTGGGCCGTCGTCACCCGCGAGAAGATCGAGATCTTCGACCGCGACAACAATCCCGTCACGCGTCCGATCGTCGCCTCGGGCGTCTCGCCCGCGCTGATCGACAAGGGCAACCACCGCCACTTCATGCTCAAGGAGATTTACGAGCAACCGGTCGTCGTCGCGCAGACGCTGGCTTCGTACATCCGCCCGGTCGAGCAAAAGGTCGCGCTGCCCGACATGAGCTTCGACCTCAGCAAGATCGAGCGCGTCGCGATCGTCGCCTGCGGCACCGCGTCGTACGTGGGCATGATCGGCAAATACTGGATCGAGCGCTTCGCGCGCCTGCCGGTCGAAGTCGATGTCGCCTCGGAGTTTCGCTACCGCGATCCGGTCCTGCTGCCCAACACGCTCGGCGTCGTGGTCAGCCAGTCGGGCGAGACCGCCGACACGCTCGCGGCGCTCCGTCATATGAAGGCCGAGGGCGTCACTACCGCGGGCATCATCAACGTGCCGACCAGCTCAATGGCGCGTGAAGTCGACCTTTTGCTCTCGACGCATGCCGGCCCCGAGATCGGCGTCGCCTCGACCAAGGCATTCACCTGCCAGCTGTCGGTGATGGCCGCGCTCGCGGTCAATCTCGCGCGCGCCAAGGGCAAGCTGGCCGAGAACGAGGAACGCGAGATCGTCCGTCACCTGATCGAGGCGCCCGCCGCGATCAACGCCGCGCTGGCGCACGATGCCGAGATCGAGGGGATGGCCGGCACGATCGCCGCGGCGCGCGACGTGCTCTATCTCGGCCGCGGCCCCGATTATCCGCTCGCGCTCGAAGGCGCGCTCAAGCTCAAGGAAATCAGCTACATCCACGCCGAGGGCTATGCTTCGGGCGAGATGAAGCACGGCCCGATCGCGCTGATCGACGATAGCGTGCCGCTGATCGTGCTCGCGCCATCGGGACCGCTGTTCGACAAGACCGTGTCGAACATGCAGGAAGCCAAGGCACGCGGCGCGCGGGTGGTGCTGATCTCCGACGCCGAAGGACTGGCGCAGGCCGGTGACGATGCCGTCGCGACGATCGAGATGCCCAGCGTCCATCCGCTGATCGCACCGCTCGTCTATGCGGTGCCGGTGCAGTTGCTGGCCTATCACGTCGCGGTCGCCAAGGGCACCGACGTCGATCAGCCGCGCAACCTCGCCAAGTCGGTGACGGTCGAATAGGCCAACCTAGTCGCTTCGAGTATGGTGCCGCGCCACCATCGGCCTAGATTCCCCTCTCCTGAGAGGGAGTGTTACCGATGTTGGCAATTGATGGCGGCGGCGGTTCGATCACCAATACGGCACCGCCCGCGTGCATAGTCTCCGACCCGAAGGTCGAGCAGGCAGCCAAGCAGACGATCGCCTCGACCGAGTTCGGCCAGCCGACCGACGGTGGGCAGGCGGCGTACCAGATCCAGCAGACTCTGGCGCGCACTGACCTCAGCCAGGACCAGAAGGACGAATATCTCGCCGCGATGGTCCAAATGGCCGGTGGCCAGTCGACCTTCTGCGGGGGGCCGATCGACGAGCGCACTGCCGAGAAGATCCAGCACGGCCTCAACGATATCGGCTCGGCCTGGACCGACCCGGCGACGCCCGAACTCCGCGACCAGGTCAAGGCCGGGATCGCGCGCGGGGTCGCCGATGGCAGACTCGATGCCGACGATCTCTACGGCCTGGTATCTGCCCCCGGCAGTCACGGCGCGCGCGAGCTGCTGAGCGAAGTGCGCGACGGGACCGCGCTCGCCTCGGTCAGCCACCGCCTTATTTCCGACGCGCAGAGGCAGGGCTATGACATCAACGATTCCCAGACCGGTCCGCAGACGCTGACCGCGGCGGCGGACATTGCCAACATGGCGGCGGCGGGCGGCAATCGCTCGGCGGCGAACGAAGTGCTGGCCGAGATCACCAGGGTCGAGGCCAAGGGCGCGGTGGCGGGCGACGACATGACCCTCACCCAGGCGATGATGGCGACCACGGTCGGCGGCGGCCAGTGG
Source organism: Sphingomonas sp. FW306-1B-B10E (assembly GCF_058782005.1). Taxonomy (NCBI): domain Bacteria; kingdom Pseudomonadati; phylum Pseudomonadota; class Alphaproteobacteria; order Sphingomonadales; family Sphingomonadaceae; genus Sphingomonas; species Sphingomonas sp. FW306-1B-B10E. The sequence continues at coordinate 49,902 of NZ_JBYSXG010000011.1, read as the reverse complement.
AGCAACCTCTATCAGCGCGATGGCTTCCACGCGCTGTCCGGGCTGCTCAACTCGGTAACGCAGAATCAAGCCAATCAGCCGGCGCAGGACAAGTTGTTCGCCGGCCTCGTGCGCTCGGGCGGCGAAGGCTATGTCGGCGGTATCGAGGAAGGCGGCGACCGCGGCCCGGCGCTCGACCAGCTCGGCAGCTATTTCGACCGCAACGTCTCGCGCCTGACCGAGACCGACTGGCGCATGACCAATACCGGCGACTTCCATCACGATCTCGTTCAGGATTTCGCCCGCGACGTGATGCTCGATAAGGATTACGGGCGCCTCGATCAGTCGCAGAACGCGCTGACCGACGAGATGACGCGCCTCGCGGTCATCGTCGGCGACACCAAGGCACCGCGCGATGCGCGCGAGACCGCCGCGAGCACGCTCGGCACGGTGATGGGCTCGCTCGAGAAAGCCGGCACCGATTACATCGCCCATGCCGAAGGCGATGCCGAAGCCAAGGTCGCCTTGGTGCGCCAGTTCACCGACGTCGTGACCGACAAGCTCATCGGCAAGCTCGGCGCGAAACTGCCTGACGGCCCGATCAAGGACGGCGCTACCCAGGCCGGCGGCAACTTCGTCGACCAGCTATGGCAGAAGCTCGTCGATCATGAGAAGCAGGCCGCCGTGGGCGAGGTCAACAAGGCGACGGGCGGCGTGGTCGAGCTCGCGCAGACGATCCGTGCGACGATGGCGAACGGCGAGACCAACCTGCTCACCGCCTTCGACGCCCGGCATCACTTCTACTACGGCGAGTGATTGCGGGCGGGGGGGGGGCCCCCCCGCGCCGGGTCTCAGCCCTGCCGTGCCTTGATGTAGTGCTCGACCTGCTCGTCGAGCACATCGAGCGGCAGCGCGCCCTGGCTCAGCACCGCCTCGTGGAATTCGCGAATGTCGAAGCGGGCGCCCAGCGCCTTTTGCGCACGCGCGCGCAATTCGGCGATCTTGAGCTGGCCGACAATGTAGCTCGTCGCCTGGCCGGGCCAGTTGAAATAGCGGTCGACCTCGCGCGCGATATCGGTGTCGGAGACCGAGCTGTTCGAACGGAAATAGGCGATCGCCTGCTCGCGCGTCCAGCGCTTCGAATGGATGCCGGTGTCGAGTACCAGCCGGATCGCCCGCCATACCTGCAGCGAGAGCATGCCGAAGCGGGCATAGGGATCCTTGTACACCCCCATCTCGTCGGCGAGCCGCTCGGAATAGAGTCCCCAACCTTCGACATAGGCGCCGTAGCCGCCGAACTTGCGGAACCTGGGGATGCCGGTGAGCTCCTGCTGCCGGGCGATCTGGAAATGGTGTCCCGGCGCGCCTTCGTGCGCGGCGATGCCGGCGACCTGGACCTTCTGCGTCTGGTTCATGTCGACCAGATTGACGTAATAGATGCCCGGCCGTGCGCCGTCGGCTGAGGGGCGATTGTAGAAGGCGGTCGAGGCGGTGCCCTCGCGCCACTTCTCGACCGCGCGAACTTCGAGCGGCGCCTTGGGCAGCACGCTGAAATAGCGCGGCGCCGCCGCCATCACCGACGCGATCACCGCGCGCGCGTCGCGCAGATATTCCTCGCGCCCCGCCTCGGTGTTGGGATATTTGAACGCGGGGTCGGTGCGGACCTTCTCGAAGAACTGCTCGAGCGTGCCGGTGAAGCCGACCTCGCGCTTGATCGCCTCCATTTCCTGACGGATCGCGGCGACCTGCTTGAGGCCGAGTGCGTGGATCTGGTCGGCGGTCAAATTGGTGGTGGTCGAGCTCTTCAGCCGGTCGGCGTAATAAGCCGCGCCGTCGGGCAGGCTCCACGCGCCGAAATTGCCCTTGGACTTGGGCTCGATTGCGTCGAGCGCCACGAACAGCGTGTCGAAGCCGCGCTTGAACGGGCCGGTGAGCGCCGCCTGCGCATCGCCGAGCAGCTTGGCGTTGTCCGCCGCAGGCAGGTTGAGCGCGGTCACCTTCTTGCGGAAGTCGGCCATCAGCGTCGAATCCGGGCCGTCATCGAACGGGGCTCCGGTGATGACCTTGCGCGCATCGGCGCGGGCCGGCGCGAAATTGACCTTGTTGGGGATGATACCCCCCGCCGCCTGCATGCGCATCTGCGCGGCGACTTCGCGCATCACCCGCTCGGTATCGCGCAGCCGGGCGATATAGGCCTGGGCGTCGGCGACATTGTCGATCTTGTGGTTGTTGATCAGCAGCACCGGGATCGCGCCGGCGGGGCTGCCATTGGTCGAGACCGGGAAGCGCAGCTTGCGGAAACGGAAGGACTCGCGCGCGCGCTCGACTTCATATTCAAACAACCGATAGCTGACCCGGGCGCTCTCGCCCAACTGCTCGGGTTTGAAGCGCGCCCGCATCTCCTTGAGCTGGCGTTCGGCCAGGTCGCGGCGGCGGATCGCGGCGGCGTCGGTATAATCGTCGAGACGGTCGTAGTTGGTCTTGAAGCCGAGCTGGGTCTGCGTCTCGGGGCTCAGGCGTAGTTGCTCGTCATAAGCGCGATCGAGGAAATCGAGCAGCGCGGCATCCTGTTGCTCGGCCTGCACCGCCACCGGCGCCGGAGCGCTGGCCGCGTTCACCGGCACGAGGGGCAGGAACAGCAAGGCGAGGGACCGGTGCATCTGAAATCTCCTGGTGAATGCGTGCCTTGTCGCGCGTCGCGCAGGGCGACGCAATTATCTCGCGCGCTTGAGCAGGCCCCGCAACGCGGCGTCGATATCGGCCTCGCGATAGGGCTTCTCGATCAGAGGCAGCGTCTCGAAGCCTTCGGGCGCGGCGCCGTAACCGCTGGCAAAGGCGACCGGCACGCCGCGTTCACACAGCAACGCGGCAATCGGAGTGCTGCGCTCGCCCGCGAGATTGATGTCGAGGATCGCCGCGCCAAGCTCTTCTTGCTCGGCCAGCGCCAGTCCGTCGGAAAGCCCGCCTGCTGGGCCGATGGTCTGGCATCCCAGGCTCTCCAATATGTCTTCGAGGCACATCGCCACCACCGGCTCGTCTTCGACCACGAGCACCCGAAGTCCCTGAAAGTCGCTCATTCGGCCCCCTCCGGCAGCGGCGCGTCGACGGTGCAGACCAGCCCCTCGCGGCGAAAGTCGATCCGGACCGTGCCGTTCAGCTCGGCGGCGAGCCCGCGCTCGATCATCCGCGTTCCGAATCCGCGCCGCGTCGGGGTCGCCACTTCGGGGCCGCCGCTCTCTTTCCAGACCAATGACAGCCGCGCGCGGCCATTCTCCCGGACCCGCGCCCAGCGGATCGCGACGCGCCCTTCGGGCTGCGAAAGCGCGCCGTGCTTGACCGCATTGGTGGCGAGTTCGTGGATCGCCAGCGCCAGGCTGATCGCGGTCTTGGGCAGGATCGGCAGATCGGGGCCGTCTAGTTCGAACCGTCCGGCATCGCCGCCATGCGGGGCGACCGCGTCACCGATGATCTGCGCCATCGACACTGCGCCCCAATGCTCGCGGGTGAGGAGATTATGTGCTTCGGACAGCGCGGCGAGGCGCCCTTCGAACGCCGCGCGCGCGACGGTCGGGTCGGTCGCGCCCTTGAAGCTCTGCTGAGCGATGCCCTGGACGATCGCGAGCGTGTTTTTCACGCGGTGATTGAGCTCGTCGACGAGCAGCCGGAGATGCGCCTCGGCGCGCTTGGCTTCGGTGACGTCGCGGCCGATGGCGTGGAGCCCGGTGGGATTGCCCTCCTCGTCGGTGGTGAGCTGCGAATTGCTTTCCCAGATCAGCGGGCGGCCGTCGCGCGCGCGGACGGTGACGGTCAGCCGGGTGCTGCCGCCCTCCCGCATCTTCTGGTTGAAAGCGGCTAGGGCGAGGGCGAGCTGATCGGCATCCATGAAGTCGCCGATCGACTTGCCGATCATCTCCTCCTCGGAATAACCGAGCGCGGCGAGAACGGCGGGATTCACCGAGGTCAGTTTCTGGTCGAGCGTCGTGGTGATCAGGAAGTCGTTGGCCTGCTCGAAGATCGTGCGGAAGCGCGCCTCGCTCGCCCGGAGCTCGTCCTCCGCGCGCTTGCGGTCGGTGATGTCGAAAGAAACGCCGACGAAGCGGCTGGGGCGGTTGTCGGCATAGTCGATCCGGCTGCCATGGCTCTGCAGCCAGCGTTCCTCGCCCGTATCGGCGCGGCATATGCGATATTCCATCGTATAGGGTTCGCCGGTATCGAAGCAGCGCTGCGCCATCGCCCGTACCCAGTCGCGGTCGTCGGGATGGATGCGCTCGATCCATTCGCCGATCGTTCCGCGGCCGTCGGGTCGCCGCGGCATGCCGAGCAGGTCGAAGCGGTTGGCCGACCATTGACCCTCCATCGTGGCGAGATCGAGCTCCCAGCTCGCCATGCCTGCGCTCTCGGTGGCGAGGCGTAAGCTTTCCTCGCTCTTGTGGAGCCGCCCCTCGGCCTCGCGGCGCTCGGTGACGTCGAGCGTCACCGCGAGCACGCCGAACGGCTCGCCGTCGGGGCGGCGGATCACCGATACCGAATTGTTGACCCACACCACGCCGCCGTCCTTGCGGATATAGCGCTTCTCGTGCGTGTACGGCGTGCCGACCGCCACCGCGCGATCGAACAGGGGCTGGTTGCGGTCGCGATCGTCGGGATGGGTGATGTCGAGCATCCGCATTCCCATCAGCTCGTCCTTGCTCCACCCGGCGATCTCGCAGAAGCGCTCGTTGACCAGGGTGAAGCGCCCTTCGAGGTCGACCTGGGCGAAGCCCGCGGTCGATTGCGCGATGAAGGCGGAGAGCTGCGCCTCGCTGTCGCGCAGCGAAAGCTCGGCCTCCTTGGCCTCGGTCACGTCGTGGGCGACGCCGATGAAGCCGATGTGCCGGCCCTGTGCATCGCGGCGCGGCGATGAGGTCGAATGCAGCCAGCGCCAGCGGCCCCGCGCGTCGCGATAGCGCCCCTCGAGATCGAAGGTCTCCATGCTCGCCTCACCTGCTACCGATTGGGCGAGCAGGCGCGGGGCATCGTCCGGGTGGATGATGCCTCGCCAGTCGAAGGTTAGTGCTTCGTGATAGGGGACGCCGAGAAATTCGACGTACGCGCGATTGACGAAGCTGCGCGTGCGATCGAGCCGGGTGACCCACACGGCGACCGGCGCGCTGTCGGCGATCATGCGGAACTCGTCCTCGCCCACCGGCAAGGGTTCGTGCCCAGGATCGGCTTGGGTCATGCTCTGGTACGCGCCCCCGACTGCAACTGATGCATTCGTACCTGTAACGATCAGAGAATCAAATGAAACAGGTCAATTCCGCGGCAAAGCGAGCACCGTCTGGGCGCGCTTCAGATGTGGCATGTCGAGCATCGCGCCGTCGAGCCCGATCGTGCCGACCCCGGGATTGGCCGCGAACGCCGCGACGATCGCCTCGGCACGCGCGATCTCGGCTTCGGACGGCGAGAAGGCGGCGTTGATCACCGGCACCTGATCGGGGTGGATCGCCATCATGCCCCGGAAGCCGGCACGCCGGGCCTTGGCGGCGACCTTGGCCAGACCGTCTAGGTCGCGAAAGTCACCGTGAATCGTCTCGATCGGCGTCACGCCTGCCGCCGCCGCGCCGGCGAGCGCGAGCGCGCGGAACAGTTGATAGGGGAAGTCGTATTCACCGGCCTCGTCGCGATTGTCGGTCGCGCCGAGCGCGGTCGCGCTGTCCTCCGCGCCCCAGGTGAGCGCGGCGAGGCGGGGGCAGCCGGCATAGTCGCCGAGCCCGAACAAGGCGGGCGCGGTCTCGGTCGCGACGACGATCGTGCGGATGTCGCCGATCGCCAGCCCGGCAGCGGCTTCGAGCGCAGTCAGGTAATGGTGAAGCCGCTCGGCCTCGGCGCGGGTCGCCTTGGGCAGCATGATCCCGTCGGGCCGTCCGGGCACGATCGCGGCGAGATCGGCGAGGGCGTGTTCGCTGTCGAGCGGATTGATCCGTACCCAGTGCGGCTGCGCCCGCTCGGCGCTGCGCAGATGCCCGGCGACGAGGGCGCGCGCCATCGCCTTGTTGGTGGGCGCCACGGCGTCCTCGAGATCGAGCAGTACGAGATCGGCGCCGCTCGCGCCGGCCTTGGCCAGCTTGCGCTCCGAATCCCCCGGCGCGAACAGCAGGGAGCGTGCAATCAGGGGGTCGGCCATGGTTCCTCCGCTTGGCGTCGCAAGACCTAGGGTCTGAACGCAATACCGGCAATGGCCGGGACGGAGCCGGTTTTGGCGCACAGGGAGGAACGAGGAGGGAGCGATGCGGTGTCATCGTGACCGACAAGTGACGTAGCTGTGCGCCAAAACCGGCCCGCCGCTTCGCGGTCGTCCTTGGAAGCCTCCTGGACTGCGTTGGACCGCTTGCGCGTAGCGCCGCTACGCGTCTGCGCGATCCGCCTTGCCAGCAGACTTCCAAGGACGATCACGGCCGTTGCCGGTACTGCGTTCAGACCCTGGAGCGGGGAAGGGCGCGGGTAAACCGGGGGGCTCAAGCCGAAGCCGCGGAGGGATCCGGCGGCCTCGGCTTGCTCCCGGGCGATGCCGCTCCGGGGGAGGAGGACGGCACGCTTACTGGCGAAACCGCTGGGAGACGGCGGCATCCGCAACACCGCTCTACGCGGATGCCGGCGCGCCGTCGTTTCGGGAGAAATGCGCTAGGGGATAGTACCGCAAATTAACTATGCGGGCGCAGCCTAGACGAAGGCATGGCACGGGATTTTACGCGCCGTTAATGCTAATTACTTACCTTGTTCGGAGATTTTCCGGGGGGAATTGGGCTTGCGCATTCTGATCGTGGACGACGAGCCGGCGATGCACGATTCCTATCGCCAGTGCTTCGCCCCGGCCTGCGGAAGTGCCGAGGCGCTTGGCAAGATGGCGGCCGAATTGTTCGGCGACGCGCCGGCGCCCGCCGATTGCGCGCCGCATTTCGACTGCGACCACTATATGCAGGGACTCGACGCAGTCGCCGCTGTCGAGCAGTCGATCGCGAGCGGCGCGCGCTATGCCGTGGCGTTCATCGACATCCGCATGCCCCCCGGCATCGACGGCAAGGAAACCGCGAAGCGCATCCGCCTGGCCGACCCTGACATCAACCTCGTCATCGTCACCGGCTATTCGGACTTCTCGCCGATCGAGATCAGCCGCGCCGCAGGTCCGGTCGACAAGCTGTTCTACATCGCCAAGCCGTTCCAGGCCGAGGAAGTGCTCCAGGCCGCGACGGCGCTCGCGCAGCGCTGGAAGGTCGATCTCGACCTCAAGCACGCGGTCGCGCTGCTCGAGGAGCAGAAACTCGAACTCGCCGCGAACGAATCGCGCGCGATCCACATGGCCAACCACGATTCGCTGACCGACGCGCCCAATCGCCTCGCCTTCCTCCACGCGCTCGGCCAGGCAGTGAAGGGTGACCATTGCTTCGCGATGGCGATGATGGACTTGGACCGCTTCAAGCTGGTCAACGACACGCTCGGGCATCTCGCCGGCGACGAGCTGATCCGGATGGTCTGCGAGATCCTCCAGGACAGGATCGCCGAGGACGGCTTCGTCGCGCGGCTCGGCGGCGACGAATTCGCGCTGCTGATGCAGGTCGAGGGCGAAGACGATGCCGTGATGCAGTGCGAGCGCCTGCTCAAGGCGGTCGGCACCAGCTTCAAGGTGTTCGGCCATTCGGTGCAGGGCGGCGCCTCGATCGGGCTGATCGTCGTCGAACCGGGCAGCATCGGCGATCCGATCGACGTGATGCGCCGCGCCGACCTCGCGCTCAACGAAGCCAAGCGCCGCGGGCGCGGATGCGTCTGCGTGTTCGACGAGAGCATGGACGATTCGATCCGCTTCCGCCGCCAGATCGAGACCGGCCTGTCCGAGGCGATCGCCAAGGGCGAACTCAAACTGGTGTTCCAGCCGATCGTCGGACGCGCGCTCGACATTCCCGGCTTCGAGGCGCTGATCCGCTGGTGCAGCCCCGAATATGGCATGGTGCCGCCGGCGATGTTCATTCCGATCGCCGAGGAATCGCAGCTGATCCACGAACTCGGCGACTGGGTGATCGATCACGCGCTCGCCGCGCTCAAGACCTGGCCCGGCCAATATGTCTCGGTCAATTTCAGCCCGCGCCAGTTCCGCCGGCAGAACTTCGTTGCGCATGTCGTCGAGCGTGTCGCCGCGGCGGGGGTCGAGCCCGGCCGCTTCCAGATCGAGATCACCGAGACCGCGATCTTCGACAATGTCGAGCGCGCCGCCGAGATCCTGTTCAAGCTGCGCCAGATGGGCTTCCGCATCGCGCTCGACGATTTCGGCACCGGCTATTCGTCGCTCTACAATATCCGCCGCTTCGCGCTCGACTGCCTCAAGATCGATCGCAGCTTCGTCGACGGGATGGGCCGCGAGCGCGAGAGCGCGGCGATCGTCCATTCGGTGATCCATCTCGGCCGCGCGCTCGGCATGGAGGTCGTTGCCGAGGGAGTCGAGACCGATGCCCAGCTGCAGGCGCTGCGCATCGCCGGGTGCAGCCATATGCAGGGCTTCTTCCTGTCACGGCCGCTCGCTGCCGAGGATGCGCTGGCAGTGGCCGAGAAGGGCAGCCTCGCGCACCAGCCTGCGCTCGAAATCGCGGGCACCGGGACCGACGGTTGATGATCAGGTCGGGGCGGTTGCGCCTGCCGCGGTCGCTCGGCGCGAAGCTGGTACTGATCCTCACTGGGGTCGGGCTGGTCGGCGCGACCGCGCTGACCTTGCTGCTGGCGACCGTGATCACGCCCAATTTCAACCGGCTCGAGCGCGATTCGAACGCCGCGCATGTCGCGCGTACCCAGGCGGTGGTTACCGACCTCGCCGCCAAGGTCGAGAATGCCGTGCGCGACTATGGCGACTGGAACGCGTCCTGGGACTATATGGCGGCGCCCAGCCGTGCCTTCGAGGCGGAAAGCTTCTCGACGCTGGCGATGGCCAATCTCGACGTCGACGGCATGGCCTATGTCCGGCCCGACCGGTCGGTGGTGATCGCGCGGTGGATCGATCCCGCGCGCGAAGCCGAAATGCCCGCGATGCGCGGCACGCTGGTCGCGGCGATCGGACGGCTCGATTTCGAAGCCGCGCTCCGCGGACGCAGTTCGGCCGGCTTCTATCTCAGGCTCGGCGACCGCCTCGCGGCGATCGGCATTGCGCGCGTCCGCCGCAGCGACGGCAGCGGCGCCCCGCGCGGCTATGTGCTGATGGCGCGGACGATCACGTCGCAACAGCTCAGCACCCTGCTCCAGCTCGAGGCGCGCCTGGCTGCGCCCGCCGCCGAGGTCACCGTCACGCCGAGCGCGTCGCGCACGCGCATCGCGGTGCCGATTCCTGGCCCCGACGGCCGCGCGGTCGCCGCGGCAGCCTACACCGTACCGCGCGATCTCTCGACTTTGGGCAAGCGCATGCTGGTGCTTGCGGTGCTCGGATCGTCGCTGCTGCTCGCGGTCGTACTGCTGGTGACCCGGCGGATGATCACTCGGCTGGTGCTGCGCCCGCTTCACCGCGTCGAGCGCCATATGGGCGTGGTGCGCAGTTCGGGCGATCTCGGCCTGCTCACCGAAGACGCGCGCGATGACGAGATCGGCAGCCTCGTCACCAGCTTCAATTCGATGCTCCGCCAGCTCAAGGACCTGCGCGAGCAGCTCGAAGTGCAGAGCTTCACGCTCGGTCGCAACGAGAGCGCGGTCGCGGTGATGCACAATGTCCGCAACGCGCTCAATCCGGTGACGACGGTGCTGAGCCAGGGGCTCGATCGGCCGCCCGCGATCGACCGCGTGACGATCGACAAGGCGCTCGCCGAGCTTGCCGATCCGGGCCTCCCGACCGAGCGCCGTGCCAAACTGGTCGCATTCCTGTCCGCTGCGTTCGACGCGTTCGAGCGCGAGCGTGCCGAGCGCAGCGGCCAGCTAGGTATCGGCCGCGTCGCTTTGCGCCAGGTGCTCGAGATCATCGGCGATCAGCAGGAGGCGGCGCACGAGCGCCCTGCGCTGGCCAGCTGCGACATCAGCGAGATCGTCGCCCAGAACGCGACGATCGCGCGGTTCTCCGGCGAGAACTCGGTAGCATTCAATTTTCCGTCGAAGCCGCACCTCGTCCGCGCCAACCGCGTGATCCTAAGCCAGGTGATCGGCAACCTCTTCGCCAACGCCGCCGAGGCGATCGCCGCGACCGGCCGGGGCGGGGGTAGCATCGCCGTCACGGTCCAAGAGCGCGGCGCGCGCACCGAGATCGTCATCCGCGACGACGGCGAGGGCTTCGATCCGACACTGGCTTCGACCCTGTTCCAGCGCGGCTTCTCAACCCGCGCACACAAGTCCGGCGGGCTGGGGCTGCATTGGTGCGCCAATTCGATGCTGGCGATGGACGGGACGCTCGAGCTGCAAAGCGACGGGAAGGGCATGGGGGCGCGCGCGGTGCTGACCTTGGGCGCGGTGCCGGTGGCTGAGGAACTGGCGGCTTAGCCGACGCCCGTGTTCTGCGAAGGCTAACCTGTTGCGCGCTCATCCTCCACGACGAGCGGCTCGCGTAGATAGGGGGCAACCAAGTTTCGCGCGCGGAACCATTGCTGGCGCTTGGCATCGAGCGTGTCGAAATCGCCGATCACGCGCCGGCACTCCGCCGCCTTGCATTGGCACAGCATGTGCCAGTTCGACTGGCGCAGCGTCGTCGAATAGTCCCAGCTGATCTCTTCGCCCGCCGCGATCGCGCGGACCGCGATCAGGAACACGCCCGTTTCGCCAAAGCGCAGTCCGGCATTGGGCGCGCAGCTATGGTTGACCAGGTCGTCGAGCTGTCCCGAGGGTCCCATATAATCGTTGGGCGTCACTTGGACGAAGCGGTCGCTGCGCCCGTGCATCCGGCTGGGCAGACGATCCGCTGGCAGTCGCCGCCCGGTGAATTCGAGCAACACGTCGCCCTCGGCAAACGGCGCCGCGGCGAATACGGCCTTGCCGAGATGGTTGTCGCCGACCTTGAAGAGATTGTTCGAAGCCCGATAGCGCTCGAAGATGCGCAGGCCGCCGCGGCGAATGCCGAACGCGCGCCACGGGTTGATCGTCGCGAGCCCGATCAGGAACCAGACGCTGGCGTGGCAGAGCAATTCGACCAGGATATAGCCGAGCTCGGCCAGGCCCAATTCGCCGCGAACCGCGATCAGCAAGGTCGCGAGATCGCCGAAGGTCCATAATCCCCACGCGGGGGAACGCTCGCGTGCGCGGTCGGTCCACACGCTCGCCCAGGTCGGCCAGAAGCTCACCGGCACCGCCGCGACGACGAGCATGTGCGCCCAGAATGCTTCGCGGAAGACCAGCCACAGCGCCAGCGCGGCCAGCGACGCGGCGATGCAGAAGGTCTCGCTCGGCGACGGCGGCGCCCAGTCCGCGCGGCGCCAGATCCCGATCGTCACGGCGAGGCACGCCACCGCCGACAGCGCGAACACCAAGCCTTGTGGGGCGCCGGGATTGACCGCGGCATAGGTCGACGCCTCGAGCGCGGTGGCTGCCGCCCAGATCAGCCACGAGGCGCGGTTGGGGCGGACGATGTCGCGGCGTAGTCCGAGCAGATAGACGGCGTAGCCGGCTAAACTCAGCCCGATCGCCAGCACGAACCAGATTTCGAGCCCCAAGCCGTGCCCCTCCCCAGGCACGCGTTTACCATGTCCATTGACTCTGGTCCACGCGCGACTCGCAGGGACTCCGCGAGTCGCGTCTTAGGTCAACCTGCACATTCCCGCACCGCCGCGAGCACCCGCTCCGCCCATTCCTTGCGACAGATCAGCAGGTCGGGGATGCTGGTGTCGCGATCGTTGTAGACGATCTGCGACCCGTCGATCCGCGAGGCGTGCAGCCCTGCGGCCAGCGCCACTGCGACCGGCGCGCAATTGTCCCATTGATGCTGGCCGCCGCTGTGCAGGTAGATCTCGGCGGCGCCGCGCACCACTGCCATCGCTTTGGCGCCCGCCGAGCCCATGCCGACCGGCACCGCGCCGATCCGCCCCGCGACGTCGACGCACAAGGCGCTCGCCCGCGTCCGGCTGACCAGCATTCGCGGCGGCGTCTGCGGCCGGGGAAGCGGGGGCGGGGCATCGCTCGACAAGGTCAGGCCGAGCTTGGGCAAGGCCACCGCGCCGCTCGCCGCGCGTCCATCTGTCGCGAGTGCGACATGCACCGCCCAATCCTCGCGCCGCTCGGCGAATTCGCGGGTGCCGTCGAGCGGGTCGACGATCCACACCCGCCGCGCCGCAAGCCGCGCCAAGTCATCGGCGCTCTCTTCCGACAGGATCGCGTCGTCCGGTCGCGCGTCTCGCAACCGCGACAGGATCAGCGCGTTGGCCTCGCGATCCCCCCGGTCGCCCGCCGCGCACTCGGACTGGATGCGCAGCAGCAGCGCCCCGGCCTCGGTAGCGATATCGCGTGCGAGTTCGGCGTCGTTCAAATCACCGGGCTCCAGGTTCCCATGATCGTCTCGACGATCCGCTCGGCCGCGGCCTCGGGAGTCTCCTTGGTCGTGTCGATCCGGATCTCGGGGCGCTCGGGCGCTTCGTAGGGACTCGATATGCCGGTGAAGTTGGCGATCTCGCCTGCGCGCGCCTTCTTGTAGAGCCCCTTGGGGTCGCGCTTTTCCGCCTCGGCGATCGGCGTGTCGATGAAGATCTCGAAGAAATCCCCCGCCGGCAGCATCGCCCGCACCATCTCGCGCTCGGCGCGGAATGGCGAGATGAACGCGGTCAGCACGATCAGCCCGGCATCGGTCATCAACTTGGCGACCTCGCCGACGCGGCGAATATTCTCGACCCGGTCGGCATCGGTGAAGCCCAGGTCGCGGTTGAGCCCGTGGCGGATATTGTCGCCGTCGAGCAGGAAGCTGTGCTTGCCCAGCGCATGCAGCTTCTTCTCGACCAGATTGGCGATCGTCGACTTGCCCGATCCCGACAGGCCCGTGAACCACAGCAAGCGCGGCACCTGGCCCTTTTGCGCGGCATGCGCCTCGCGCGTGATCTCGACCGCCTGCCAGTGGACGTTCTGCGCACGCCGCAGCGCGTGGTGGAGCATCCCCGCGGCGACGGTGGCGTTCGACGCCTTGTCGATCAGGATGAACCCGCCGAGATCGTGGCTGTCGGCGTAGGATTCGAATACGATGCCGCGGTCGGCGGCGATCTCGGCGACGCCGATATCGTTGAGCTGGAGCGTGCGCGCCGCCACCTGCGCGAGCGTATTGACGTCGATCGCATATTCGGGCTCGCGCACCGTGACGCTCACCGTCTGGGTGCCGAGCTTGAGCCAATAAGCGCGGCCGGGAAGCAATTCGGCCTGGTCCATCCAGACGATCGTCGCCTTGAACTGATCCGCGACCTGCGGCGGCGCCTCGGCGGCGGCGATGACGTCGCCGCGCGAGCAATCGACTTCGTCGGCGAGCGTCAAGGTCACCGACTCGCCCGCGCCGGCGGCGTCGCGGTCGCCCTCCATTGCGACGATCCGCGCGACCTTGGTAGTCCGCCCCGAGGGCAGTATCCGGACCGCATCGCCCGGCTTGACCGTGCCGCTCGCGATCAGCCCGGCAAAGCCGCGGAAGTCGAGATTGGGACGGTTGACCCACTGTACCGGCAGCCGGAACGGCTTGGCCCGGTCGGCCTCGGCCTCGATCTGGACCTGCTCGAGATGATCGAGCAGCGCCGGCCCGGCGAACCACGGCGTGTTCGCGGACAAAGCGGTGATGTTGTCGCCCTTGAACCCCGAGATCGGGATCGGCGTGAAGTCCCTGATGCCGATCGAATCTGCGAAGGCACGATATTCGGCGACGATCGCGTCATAGGTGGCCTGGTCGTAGCCGATCAGGTCCATCTTGTTCACCGCGAGCACGATGTGGCGGATGCCGAGCAGGTGCGCGAGGTACGAATGCCGCCGAGTCTGGGTGAGCACGCCCTTGCGCGCGTCGATCAGGATCACCGCGAGATCGGCAGTGGAGGCGCCGGTGACCATGTTGCGCGTATATTGCTCATGCCCCGGCGTATCCGCGACGATGAACTTGCGCTTTTCGGTCGCGAAGAAGCGATACGCCACATCGATCGTGATGCCCTGCTCCCGCTCGGCGGCGAGCCCGTCGACGAGCAACGCGAAGTCGATCTCCGCTCCTTGCGTCCCCAGCCGCTTGCTGTCGGCCTCGAGGCTCGCCAGCTGATCCTCGAAGATTTGCCGGGAATCGTAGAGCAAGCGCCCGATCAGCGTGGATTTTCCGTCGTCGACGCTGCCGCAGGTGAGGAAGCGCAGCAGCGACTTGTTCTGGTGCAGCGTGAGATACGCCGAAATGTCAGACGCAATGAGGGCGTCGGGACGATAGGAGGTCATCAGAAATACCCCTCCTGCTTTTTCTTTTCCATGCTCGCGGCCTGGTCGTGATCGATCGCACGGCCCTGGCGTTCGGAGGTGGTGGTCAGCAGCATCTCCTGGATGACGTCGTCGAGCGTCGCGGCTTCGCTCTCGACCGCCCCGGTCAGCGGATAGCAGCCGAGCGTGCGGAAACGCACCGAGCGTTCGACCGGCGTCTCGCCGGGCGCGAGCCGGAAGCGTTCATCGTCGACCATCAGCAGCAGCCCGTCGCGCTCGACCGTCGGGCGCGGCGCGGCGAAATAGAGCGGCACGATCTCGATTCCCTCGGCGCGGATATATTGCCAGATGTCGAGCTCGGTCCAGTTCGAGATCGGGAACACCCGCATGCTCTCGCCCTTGGCCTTGCGCGCATTGTAGAGGTGCCAGAGCTCGGGGCGCTGATTCTTGGGGTCCCACCGATGCGAGGCCGTGCGGAACGAGAAAACGCGCTCCTTGGCGCGGCTCTTCTCCTCGTCACGCCGTGCGCCGCCGAATGCCGCGTCGAAGCCGTAGAGGTCGAGCGCCTGCTTCAGCCCCTCGGTCTTCCACAGATCGGTGTGGAGGGTGCCATGATCGAACGGGTTGATCCCGCGGACGAGCGCGTCGGGGTTGCGGTGGACGAGCAATTCCATTCCCGCGGCCCGCGCGGCGCGATCGCGCAGTTCGTACATCGCCTGGAACTTCCAGGTCGTGTCGACATGGAGCAGCGGGAAGGGCGGGGGGGCAGGATAGAAGGCCTTCTTGGCGAGGTGCAGCATCACCGCGCTGTCCTTGCCGATCGAATAGAGCATCACCGGGCGCTCGGCCTCGGCGACGACTTCGCGCAGGATATGGATGCTCTCGGCTTCGAGGCGTTGAAGATGGGTGAGTGAAGGAAGAGACAAAACGAATCCCGATTGCACTGCGGTACCCGGCTAAAGCTTCGTGAACCTTCTGCCGCTATTTGACGATGTTGATCTAGGGGGCAGGGCGCCTTGTTTGCGAGGCGTTCCTAATTCGGCGCGGAGAAGAAAAATTGTCAGCGCATTTTCGCCGCAGCGGTGATCGCCGGCCAGAGCCGCACGGCGTCAAGGGCATCATCCTCGCGGGGGGATCCGGCACGCGGCTCTATCCGGCGACCTTGTCGATCTCGAAGCAATTGCTGCCCGTGTTCGACAAGCCGATGATTTACTACCCGCTGTCGGTAATGATGCTAGCGGGTATCCGCGATATCCTGATCATCTCCACGCCACGCGACCTGCCGATGTTCGAGGCATTGCTCGGGAGCGGCGAGGCGTTCGGCATCAACCTCAGCTATGCCGTGCAACCGGAGCCGGCGGGGCTCGCCCAGGCTTTCGTGATCGGTGAGAAGTTTCTGGATGGCGGCCCGGCTGCGCTGATCCTCGGCGACAATATTTTTCACGGCGACGCGCTGGGGGCGAAGTGCCATATGGCCGCGACCGCGGCGGCGGGGGGCGGCGCTACGATCTTCGCCTATCACGTCGACGATCCCCAGCGTTATGGCGTGGTGAGCTTCGATCCGGATAGCGGCCACGCGACCGAGATCGTCGAGAAGCCGGCAAACCCCGCGTCCAACTGGGCAGTCACCGGGCTCTATTTCTTCGACCGCGATGTGACGGGGATCGCCCGCGAACTCAAGCCTTCTGCACGCGGCGAGCTTGAGATCACCGACGTGATCCGTGCCTATCTCGATCGCGGCAACCTGATCGTCAATCGCCTCGGCCGTGGCTACGCGTGGCTCGATACCGGTACGCACGATAGCCTCCACGAAGCCGGCGCGTTCGTCCGCACGATCGAGCATCGCCAGGGGATCAAGATCGCCTGCCCCGAAGAGATCGGGTTCGACCTTGGCTATCTGAGCGCGGCGGCGATGCTCGATCGCGCCGCGCGGATGGGCAAGACGGGCTATGCCGATTATCTGCGTCGTTGCGTGGAGGCTGCGGCATGATCCGGCGCGTCCTTGTCACTGGCGGGGCAGGATTTATCGGCTCGGCGGTATGCCGCCGGCTGGTCGCGCGTGGCTTTCACGTCGTCTGCCTCGACAAGCTGACCTATGCCGGCAATCGCGCATCGCTCGCGGAGATTGAACGCGCACCGAATTTCCGTTTCGTCGAAGGCGACATTGCCGACGCCGCAACGGTGCTGCGATTGCTCCGCGACGAGCAGTTGGACGGCCTCATGCATCTTGCCGCCGAGACGCATGTCGACCGCTCGATCGATTCTCCCGCGGCCTTTGTCGAGACCAATGTGGTGGGTACGGTGCGGTTACTCGACGCGACGCTCGCATATTGGCGCACGCTTCCGCAGGCCGCGCGCGACACATTTCGGTTCCATCACGTTTCGACCGACGAGGTGTTCGGCGATCTTCCTTTCGACAGCGGCGTGTTCACCGAGACCACGCCTTATGCGCCTTCCTCGCCTTATTCCGCGTCGAAGGCCGCGTCTGACCATTTCGTCCGCGCTTGGCACGAGACCTATGGCCTGCCGGTGGTGCTGTCGAACTGCTCGAACAATTATGGGCCCTGGCATTTTCCCGAAAAGCTGATCCCGTTGACCATCATCAATGCGCTGGAGGGAAAGCCGCTGCCAGTCTATGGTTGCGGCGCGAACGTGCGCGATTGGCTGCATGTAGAGGATCATGCTGCCGCTCTGGAAAAGATACTGACCTCCGGCCGCATCGGTGAGACCTACTTGGTCGGCGGTCGGGCCGAGGCGACCAATCTGAGTGTCGTCGAAGCGATCTGCGACCTACTCGACACGCGCCAGCCGCTGGCAGGCACGCGCCGCCGTTCGCTCATCACGTTCGTGACCGACCGTCCCGGACACGACCGCCGCTATGCGATCGATCCTGCCAAGGCCGAGCGAGAACTCGGCTGGACGCCGCGCGAGAGCTTCGCCTCCGGATTAGAGCGTACCGTCGACTGGTATCTCGCCCATCGCAGCTGGTGGGAGCCGATCCGTGCCTCGACCTACGCGGGCGAGCGGCTCGGCAAGGATGCCTGATCAGCTCGCTTTGGGTTTGCCCACGCCAACCAACGTCAGCCCCGCGCGCGCCGCCTCCGCGGGGGGATAGATGTTGCGCAGGTCGACGAGCAGCGGTGTGGTAAGCGTCTTTGCGATCCGGCCAAGGTCGAGCGCGCGGAACTCGTCCCACTCGGTGACGATCACCAACGCGTCGGCGCCCTCCGCCGCGATATAGGGATTTGCGCAGAATTCGACGTCCGGCAGGATCGGCCGCGCTTGCTCGATACCCTCGGGATCATAAGCGCGCACCATCGCGCCGGCATCCTGGAGCGCCGCGATCACCGACAGGCTCGGCGCATCGCGCATGTCGTCGGTGTTGGGCTTGAAGGTGAGGCCGAGCACCGCGACGGTCTTGCCGTGCGCGTCGCCGCCCATCGCCTTGATCACCTTGCGGCCCATCGCGCGCTTGCGGGCGTCGTTCACCTGCACCGTCGCCTCGACGATGCGCTGCGGCGCCTCATTGTCGGCCGCGGTCTTAAGCAGCGCCAGCGTATCCTTGGGGAAGCACGAGCCGCCATAGCCGGGGCCGGCATGGAGAAACTTGCCGCCGATGCGATTGTCCATCCCGATCCCGCGCGACACTTCCTGCACGTCGGCACCGACCGCCTCGCACAGATCGGCGATCTCGTTGATGAAGGTGATCTTGACCGCGAGGAACGCGTTCGCGGCATATTTGATCAGTTCGGAGGTGCGGCGGCCGGTGAACAACAGGGGCGCGTTCTGATTGAGCGATAGCGGGCGGTAGATCTGCCGCATCACGTCGCGCGCCGCCTCGTCGTCGGTACCGATAACGACGCGATCGGGCCGCTTGAAATCTTCGATCGCCGCCCCCTCGCGCAGGAATTCGGGGTTGGAGACGACCTTGGCGCCGCTATTCGGTGCGACTTCGGCGAGGATCCGCTCGACTTCGTCGCCGGTGCCGACGGGCACGGTCGACTTGGTGACGATCACGCTCGGACCGGTCAGATTCTCCGCGATCTCTCGCGCGGCGGCGTAGACGTAGGAGAGGTCGGCATGGCCGTCGCCCCGCCGGCTGGGCGTGCCGACGGCGATGAACACTGCGTCCGCATCCTTGACGCCCTCGGCAAGATCGGTGGTGAAGGTCAGCCGTCCTGCCTTGACGTTCGACGCGACGAGCTCGGCAAGGCCCGGCTCATAGATCGGCATCACGTTCCGGTGGAGCAGTTCGATCTTGCGCGCGTCCTTGTCAACGCAGACGACCTTGTGGCCGAAGTCCGAGAAGCACGCCCCGGAAACCAGGCCCACATAGCCGGTGCCGATCATCGCGATGCGCAAGGTCCGATCTCCTCTGGAGTGAAGACCATAGCGCCTTAACCAAAGGCACGCGCAGGGCAAGCACGCCGGCCGTGGGCACAAAAAAAGCGGCCAGTCCCCCCAGCCGCTTCTCGATTGTCGTCCGGGTCGGTCAGCGCGTTATCACTGCTGATACCGCTTCACCGCCGACCCGGAAGTGACGATTCAGAACGGGCGGATTTCTTCGCCACCGCTCTTTTCGCGGAAAAGAAGGCCAAACGCGAACATCATTGATCTCCCATCGGTGCGCACGATGCGCGATTCGAGTGGTTAAGGGGAGATTAACGACTAATCAATCAGGATTTCTGCGGGATGGTGCAGGTGGGCAATCACTGCACCGGGCGCGATTTAACCGTTCCTTCAAGGGTCGGGGCCTAGGTCCGAAGACATGTCGGGTGGGTCGGACACTTCGGTGCCCTCGGGAGACGGCGAGTCGCGCGCGGCCGCGTCTTTCGCGGAAGCCAATGGAATCGTTGCGGAAGCGTATCCGCGGCGCGACTCCCACGCGTGCGGACAAGGTACGGACAGCGTGCCATGCGAACAGCGGGCCACGGCTTCTCCGGTCGGACTAACCCGGGCCGAGCCAGCGAATCCCCGATCGGGATATTGGCGAATTCTGTCCCAATGTGAGATTGTGAATTTCGCAACGCTGCGCCGCCATCTTGGCCGGCCGCGTGCCGACGCGCTGGTTCTCGATGTCTCGGCGCGAATCGCCGAGTGCATTCCGGAAGTGCGGATCCTCACCGCCGGCCGCGCCTTGATCGAGATCGCATTCGAGCGCGAAGGTGCCGAAGCCGGCGCTGCCGATATCGGACGGTTGCGCAAGGCACTTGCCGATCCCTTCGATCTCGACGGCGAATCCTATCAAATCCAACTGCAATTCGGCGTCGCTGCGGCGCCTTGTGAGGATTGCGACGACGTTCGCCTGACCGAAGCCGCGGAATCGGCGCTCGAACAGGCGCGCAGCGAAAAGCGCGTCGTGATGCGCGATCTTTCGCGTGCGGACCTGGCGTTCGATCGCCTGACGCTGATGCGCGAGCTTCCCCGTGCCATCGCCGCGGACGAGATGTTCCTGCAATATCAGCCCAAGGTGCACGTGCGCCGGCAGGAAATTACCAGTGCCGAGGCGCTGGTGCGGTGGCAGCATCCCCAGCGCGGACTCATCCTTCCGGGCGACTTCATCTCGGTGGCCGAGGAAGCCGGCGAGATCGGCGCGCTGACGATGTGGACGCTTCGCCAGGTGATCGAGGATCAGAAGCGCCTCGCTGCCGAAGGGTTCGATCTCACGCTGTTCCTCAACATCTCGGGCATGTTGCTTGCCGATGCCGAGTTCGTGAAGGAAGCCTGCGCGATCGTTTCGTCGAGCGGGGCCAAGCTCGGCTTCGAAATCACCGAGACCGCAGTGATCCGCGATCCGGACAGCGCAATTCGCCATTTGCAGACCTTCGCCGATATCGGGGTCAAGCTCGCGATCGACGATTATGGCGCAGGGCTGTCGTCGCTTGCCTATCTTAAGCGACTGCCGGCGAACGAACTCAAGATCGACAAGATGTTCGTGATGCAACTGACCTCGAGCAATCGCGATCCGCTGATCGTCCGCTCGACGATCGACCTGGCGCACGCGCTCGAAATGGAAGTCACCGCCGAAGGGGTCGAGACACCCTCGGCATTGGCGCTGCTCAGCGTGATGGGCTGCGACATGGTGCAGGGCTTCCTGCTGTCGCGTCCGCTGGGCTTCGACGCCTTCCGCAAATATCTCGCCGACGAAGCGCACCTTGCCAGCTCGGCCAATGTGCAGTCGTTCATCCGGCCCGAGAGTTTCTGGAAACGCGCGTGACGCGCGTCCTGCTTTCTGCCCTAGGCCTCGCGCTAGCCCTCGCAAGCCCGTCCGTGTTTGCCGGCGAGGCCGATTTCTCCAGACCGCTCGAAGTTCAGATCCAGGCGGCCAAGGACAGCATGATGGCCGACCAGGTGCAGACGCTGCGCCATGTCGACCAGATCGACTCGCTCGCGCGCCGCGTCCCGGATCGACGGCAGCGGGTCCTGGCGCTGGCGACGGCGCGATGGCTTGGCGCGGAGGCCCATCTGCGCAACAACGCGACCGAACGCGCCAAGCCTCTGCTCGATGACGGCCTGCGTCTCATCGGAACGATCTCCGGACCGATCAAGCTGCGTGGCGACCTTCTGATGTCGCAAGGCGCCTTTTACATGCAGCGCAACGACGCCGTGAAGGCATTGGCGAATTATCAGGAGGCGTTCCGGATCTTCGCCGCGGTCAGGGAGCCGCGCAGCCAGGCGATCGCGCTCCAGAATATCGGCGCACTGTACGGCGTCGCGAACGACGACAACCGCTCGCAGCAATATTATCGCCAGGCTGCCGAACTCTATGACGGTGATCCGGCGCTCTCCCTTTCGCTGCACAACAGTCGCGGCAACGTCCTTGCCCGGGCCGATCGGAGCCGCGCCGAGGCCGAAAAGGAATATGAGGCCGCGCTGGCGATCGCCCGGCAGCTCGAAAAGCCGCTGCTCGAAGCACGAATCCTCGTGAATCTTGCGCGCAATCAGGTTGAACTCAGGCATTTCGAGGCCGCCGATCGCACCCTGGCGCGCGGCTTCAAGCTCGTCGAGGACGCCGACGCTGACCTCTTGCGCCGCCAGCTTCTCGCGACCGCCGCATGGCTTGCCTCCGATCGGGGAGACAAGGCAAAGGCGCTGCGGCTGATCAAGGAGTGCTTTGCCGGCGTGGATCTGACGACGACCACCGTCGACTTCCGCAGATCGCATTTCTTCGCGCACGAGATCCTGCGCGAAGTCGCGCCCAAACTGGCGCTGGCGCATCTGGAAGCGATGAAGCGCCTCGACGAAGAGACCACGAAGGTCGCCACCTCGACCGGCGCGGCGCTGATGGCTGCGCGCTTCAACTACGCCGAACAGCAGACGCGCATTCAGACGCTCAAGGCCGAGGAAGCACGCCGTACCGCCGCGTTCCAACGGACCCTGTTCCTGAGCATCGGGGGCGCTACGCTCGTCATCATCGCCCTTTTGAGTTTCGGCTTGATCACCTTGCGCCGCAGCCGCAATCAAATCCGCGCGACCAACATCGTCCTGGGCGATACCAATGTCGCGCTCGAAAAGGCGCTCAAGGCCAAGACCGAGTTCCTCGCGACCACCAGCCACGAGATACGGACGCCGCTCAATGGCATTCTCGGCATGACCCAGGTCATGCTCGCCGACCCCAAGCTCGAAGCCGAGATGCGCGACCGCATCGGGATCGTGCACGGCGCCGGCGTCACGATGCGCAGCCTCGTCGACGATATTCTCGACGTAGCGAAGATGGAGACGGGCAACCTGGCTGTCGAGGCCGTCCCGATGGACCTGTGCGCGATGCTGCGCGATGTGACCCGATTG
Source organism: Sphingomonas sp. FW306-1B-B10E (assembly GCF_058782005.1). Taxonomy (NCBI): domain Bacteria; kingdom Pseudomonadati; phylum Pseudomonadota; class Alphaproteobacteria; order Sphingomonadales; family Sphingomonadaceae; genus Sphingomonas; species Sphingomonas sp. FW306-1B-B10E. The sequence goes on along the minus strand of NZ_JBYSXG010000011.1, from coordinate 27,795 downwards.
TGGGACGAACAGGCACGCGGAAAGGGCCTGCGCTTCCGCCTCGAGCTCAGCCACGCGCCCGGCTGGATTGTCAGCGACGCCGGCCGACTGCGCCAGATCGTGTTCAACCTCTTGTCCAACGCCATCAAGTTCACCGAGCGCGGCGGCGTGACGCTGCGGGTGGTGGCCGAAGGCGAAGGCGAGACGGCGCGGCTTCGCCTCGTCGTCAACGATACCGGCATCGGCATCCCGGCGGAGAAATTCGAGGAGGTCTTCGAATCCTTCCGCCAGGTCGACGCCGGCACCACGCGCAAGTTCGGCGGCACCGGGCTAGGCCTCACCATCTGCCGCAATCTCGCCCGCGCGCTGGGCGGCGAGATCACGGTGGAGAGCATCGAAGGGCAGGGCACATCGTTCATCGTCGACCTGCCGCTCGTGCTCGCCGAAGCGCCGGTCGAGGCCAAAGGGACTGCCCGCAGCGGCGCGACGATGGTGATCCTAGATCGCAATCCGATCGCGCGGAGCATGCTGCGTACTTTGCTCGAGCCGCGGCTCGCCTCGGTGCACTTCGCTTCGAGTGCGGAGGAAGCCCATGCGCTCATCGCCGAGGCGGCGGCGACGCACTTGCTCGTCGATGAGGCGTCGCTCAAGGCGAACGAAGGCGAGCCGATGGATATCCTCAAGACCCTCGCCGCCGCCATCGCGCCGGGCAACAGCACGGTGCTGTGGTCCAATCCCGATTCGGATGTGCGAGCGCAGCTCGTCGCCCTCGGGATCGGCAACATCGTCACCAAGCCGGTGTCGGGCGCGGCCCTCGTTGCGGCGATCGTTCCGGGTCCGGAAGAAAATTCGGAGCAGGGCGGTCGCGACCGTCTTGTGTCCCAGGCGGCATAGCGCGATAGCACACTTCATATGATAAAAACGGTCGCAGAGATTCATTCCGTCCTTCGCGTCGGCACGCCATGAACATCCTGTTCATCGAAGACGATCCGATGAACCGTCGGGTGGTGAAGGACATGCTCGACGTGGCCGGCGCCACCATGGCGGAAGCAAGCTGGGCGGAGGAAGGCCTCGAGCGGATCGACGCCGAGGATTTCGACGTCATCCTCGTCGATCTGCGCATGCCCGGCACCGACGGCTTCGAGACCATCCGGCGCATCCGCGCGCGTGGCGACGAGAAGGCGGAACTGCCGATCATCGTCGTCACGGCAGACACTGCGATCGACCTGCGCGAGCGCTGCCTCGCGCTCGGCGCCGACGACGTGCTGTTCAAGCCGGTGGCGATGGACGCGCTTTTCGATTCGATCGGCCGCGTCCTCGCGAGCCGCAGCGGCGGTATCCTGACCTAATCTTCGAGGATGCGCGAATGCTTCGCGGTGTCGCGCATCCTGAGATAAGTGATCAGCGAGATCGCGATCATCGCGGTGACGTACCAATAGAAGCCGCGCTCCCAGCCCGCATCCTTGAACCACAAGGCGACATATTCGGCCGTACCGCCGAACAGGGCGTTGGCGAGCGCGTAGGGGAGCGCGACACCCAGCGTGCGGATATGGGCGGGGAATAGCTCGGCCTTCACCACCGCGTTGATCGACGTGTAGCCGGTGACGATCGCCAGCGCGCCGAACATGATCAGGAACGCCGCGAAAGCGCTGTGCACTGTTTCCAGCGTCGTGAAGATGGGCCAGGTCAGCAGCGTCCCCAGCACCCCGAACCCGACCATCAGCGGCTTGCGCCCGATCCGGTCGGACAGCGCGCCCGCCAGGGGCTGGATCGCCATGAAGCAGAACAGTGCCGCAGCGTTGATCTGCGAGGCGGTCGCGCGGTCGAAGCCGGCGGTGTTGACGAGGAATTTCTGCAGGTAGATCGAATAGGCATAGAAGGCGAGCGTGCCGCCGGCAGTGAGCAGCATCACCACCGCTGCCTCGCGCGGATGCTCGCGGAAGAGCGCCGACAATCCCGATCGCCGCGCTTCGCTGCGACTGTTTTCGAAGCTCTCCGTCTCTGCCAGCCGCCGCCGAAGCCAGAACACCAAGACCGCCAGCGCGCCGCCAATCGCGAAGGGAATCCGCCAGCCCCATGCGTCGAGATCGGCTTCGCTGAGCGTCGCCTGCAGGACGAGGAGGACCAGCAATGCGACCAATTGTCCCGAGATCAGCGTGACATATTGGAAGCTCGAGAAGAAGCCGCGATGCCGTTTGCCTGCCATCTCGGAAAGGTAGGTGGCGCTGGCGCCGTACTCGCCGCCGACCGACAGGCCCTGGAGCAGCCGCGCGAGCACCAGCAGCATCGGTGCTGCCGCGCCGATGGTCTCGTAACCGGGCGTGAGTGCGATGATCAGCGACCCGACGCACATCAGCGTGACCGAGAGGGTCAGCCCCGCCTTGCGCCCGTAGCGGTCGCCATAGACGCCCATCAGCCAGCCGCCGATCGGGCGCATCAGAAAACCGACCGCGAACACCGCCGCGGCGTTCAAGAGCTGCGCGGTCTGGTCGCCCTTGGGGAAGAAATGCGGCGCGAAATAGAGTGTGAACGCCGAATAGGCGTACCAGTCATACCATTCGACGAGGTTGCCCGCCGACCCGCCGAGGATCGAGCGCAGGCGATGGGGATGCGCGGGTGCCGGGGATGCCATCGCGGCACCCTATAACGCGCCCCGCCCGCCGGGAAGTGGCACAGAGGAAACCACCTCGGCAGGCGGGGCGCTTCGGCCGGCGGGGCATGCCGGCCGCTCCACCCCCGTGGAGCTCGTGGGGAGCAAGTGCTCCTGCGAAAGCAGGAGCCCAGGATCACGGATGCTGTCCGGTGTGATCCTGGACTCCTGCTTTCGCAGGAGCACGGCTGGCTAGCGCGCCAGCCCGATCACCGCGGTCGCGGTGTAACCCGCCGCCGCGCTGCCGGTCATCACAGGCGTCTGCTGGGCGATCTGCGCGCTCGAATTGTCGCCGAACACATTGTCGCTCGTGAGCGATACGCCGGCGAGGTTGCGGACGCTGCTACCGTAGCCGCTGGCATTGTTGTACACTTCGGTGCAGGTCGCGGCCGGCATCGCGAGCTGCGAGATCAGCGAGGCATAGCGCCCCGAGGTTGCATTGCTCAGGCTCGAAAAGACCTCGAAATGGATGTGCGGCCAGCGCCCGGCGTAGCAGCCGGGGAAGATCGTCGTGAAGCGAACCTCGCCATTGGCGTCGGTCACGCCGACGCCGCGCAGATAACTCTCATTGGGCAAGTCGTAGAGCGAATATTTGCCGTCGCGGTCGCAGTGCCAGAGATACACGGCATAGCCGGCCAGCGGCGCGCAGGCCGAATTGACGTTCACCACCGTTAGCGTGAGCGTCACTTCCACGCCGGCGGCAATCGCAGTCGAGGTACCGATGAAGCTCGACCGGATGTCGCTGCGCACGACGTTCGCGGCGGTCAGCGCATTCGATGTAAGCCCGCTCGCACTGTTGGTGCCGTCGGCGGGGTAGGGACCGTTGGTCTCGGTCGGGTCGGCGACGCAGCCCGCGCTCGGTGTCGGCGTCGAGGTCGGGCTCGGCGTCGGCGTGACCGAGGCACTCGGCGTGGGGGTAGGGGTTACGACCGTGCCGTCGCTTGCCGCATTGCCGTCGCAGGCGGTCAGCAATGCGCCGGCACCTGCGCCGGCGAACCAGCGCAGCGCGCGGCGGCGGCTGGCCAGGGCGTTGATAACCTGCAGATCGTAAGCGAGGCCGTGATCGTGTTCGTCGTGAAGGTCTTGAAGCAAATGCGAAACTCCCGCTGTTCGACAGCAGGAATGGCGGTGCCGAGGCACAAGCGGATTTCGCGGCGTCGCGCGAATGTTTCAGCGCGTTGCGAAACCTTCCCCGCCGCGCGGCGGGGCCTTGCTCACTCGGCCGGCAGCCTGACGCGCACGCGTCCGCCGCCGGCGTCGCGATTCTCCAGCCGCACTTCGCCGCCATGCGCCTCGGCGATCGAGCGGACGATCGCCAGACCCAGGCCGGTGCCGCCCGTCGCCCGGTTGCGGGAGGCTTCGCCGCGCACGAACGGCGCGAACAACGCCTCGGCGCGGCCGGGCGGGAAGCCGGGGCCTTCGTCTTCGACCAGCACCTCGGCCCAGCCGCTAGAGACCGACCAGCACATACGCGCGCTGTCGCCGTAGCGGACGGCATTTTCGACGAGATTGGTGAACAGCCGGCGCAGCGCCACCGGGTCGCCCTCGACGACAACCCGCGGGCCGAGGTCGACCTCGACGGGTGTCCCCGCCGCTGCAAGGTCGTCGCCCAAGCTCTCGATCAGGCTGCCGAGATCAAGCCGGGCATGCAACTCGCGGTTGCGGTCGTCGCGGGTGAAGCGGAGCACGGCACCCAGCATCGCGCGCATCTCGTCGATGTCGCTGGCGGCGCGGTCGCGTGCCGCTTCGGGCAATTGCTCCACCCAGAAGGCGATCCGCGACAGCGGCGTGCCGAGATCGTGCGCGATCGCGGCGAGCATCGCGGTGCGGCCCTCGGCCTGCTGAAGGATGCGGTCCTGCATAGCCTCGACCGCTTCGGCGAGCTCGCGGACTTCGCGCGGGCCCCCGTGCGGGATGGCCGGGCGAGCGCCGAGCCGGGCGCGCGTCGCCGCCTCTGCGAGCTTGCGGATCGGCCGCGAGATCCGCCCCGCGACATACCAAGCGAGCACCGAGAGGATCGCGAGCGTGAGCAGCATTCCCGCCAGCCGCCGGAAATGCCAGCTGGTGAAGGTCGGCGGAGGTGCTGTCGATACGATGATCCAGCCATCGCCGTCGCGCCGACCGACGGTAAAGCTGCCGCGAATGTCTCCGTCGGGATCGTGCGGGGGGAATTCGTAGAGGCCGTGGATGCTTTCCGGCGAGGCGGGGATCAGCGCCGCGATCGCGGCATCGCGCTCGGGCGAAACCTGTTCCTCGCTGCGGCCGAAGCGGTCCTCGTCGATCCGCCGGACCTCGATACCGCGGGCATTTTCGGGTACCGCGCCGGTGCGCAGCGCCTCGGCGACGCGTGCGATCGGCATAGGGCGGAACCAGGGTGGCGGGCCGCTGAACATCGACGTGAACTGCACCGTCGTCGCGATCAGCGCCGCGGCGATCACCAGCAGCACGATGGGAAGCGTGATCGAGCGCGCCTTGCTCATGTCGGACGCCTCACTTCACCGCGACTTCGGCGACGAACATATAGCCTTCGTTGCGGATCGTGCGGATCAACTCCTCGCGGCCGGGGCGCGCCAGCTTCTTGCGCAGCCGGCTCATCTGGACATCGATCGCGCGATCGAAATGCTCGGCCATCGGGCCGCGCGATAGATCGAGCAGCATGTCGCGCGTGAGCACCCGTCGCGGCCGCTCGACCAAAGCGAGCAGCAGGCGGAACTCGCCGTCAGAGAGATTGATGATGACGTTCTCGGGATCGTAGAGCTGCCGTGCCACCGGATCGAGCCGCCAGCCGGCGAAGCGCAGGAAGCTGCGCTCGGCGATCCGCACCGACGCTGCCTTGTCGCCACCGCTGCCACTGCGGCGGAGCACCGAGCGGATTCGCGCGAGCAATTCGCGGGGATTGGCGGGCTTGGCGACATAATCGTCCGCGCCCATTTCGAGCCCGACGATGCGATCCACATCCTCGCCGATCACCGAATGCAGGATCACCGCGGGGCCGGCCTCGCGGTCCAGCGAGCGAAGGATGGTCAGGCCATCCTCGCCCGGCATCATCAGATCGAGCACCACCAATGCATAATCGTGCGCGGCCATCGCCTCGCGCATCTCGGCGCCGCCGGCGGCGGTGTCGACGACATAGCCGTGCTGCGCCAGGAAGTCCGCGGTCAGTTCGCGGATTCCGGGGTCGTCGTCGACGATGAGGAGGCGGGTCTCGAGGTCCAGGGCGTAGGCTAACTGCATGCGAGGGAAGTGACAGGCGAACCTATCGGCCGCGTTGCAGCGCTGCAACGCGGTGTAATGTGGCCGCACTGTTGCCTTGAGGGCACAAGATGCGACCGCGCCCGCCTCAGATTCTCGTCGGCATGCCGCCTCGGACCTTGAAAAAACCAATTCACGCTGATAGGTGGCCCCGATAACGCCGCGGCCTGCGCTCCGGCGAACCCTATTCTATTGTATCGAGATCGGAGCTGTACGGCCTTATGCAAATCATCGTTCGCGACAATAACGTCGACCAGGCGCTGCGCGCGCTCAAGAAGAAGCTGCAGCGTGAGGGCGTCTATCGCGAGATGAAGCTCCGCCGTCACTACGAGAAGCCCAGCGAGAAGCGTGCGCGCGAGCGCGCCGCCGCAGTCCGTCGCGCACGCAAGCTCGAGCGCAAGCGCGTGGAGCGTGACACCGCGCGGTAAGAAGGTTGCGCGGCTGCGCAACGTTCGTTCACGAATCGCGTGAAAAATGCGAAGTTAAGCGGCGGTACGCCGATTTGGGGATGACTCGATGTCCGTGACCGCCGTTCCGCTTCAGCCCGTCAAGCGGGCCTTTAAGGTATGGCTGTGGATCGGCGTGCTGCTGGCGATCGCGCTGGCTGCCGGTCTCGCCTGGTTCGGCACGCGCGAACAGGTCGCGGCCAAGGGCACCGACGCGCAATATCTCGCCTGGAACAAGACCCGTTCGGGCGTCCAGACCACCGCGTCGGGCCTGCAATACCAAGTGCTTGAGCCCGGCGAGGGCACCACGCCGGGCGAGGGCGACTATGTCGTCGCCAATTACGAGGGCCGCTTCCGCGACGGCCGCGTGTTCGACAAGAGCGAGCGCGCAGTGCCGTTCCCGGTCCAACAGGGCAGCGCGATTCCGGGCTTCCTCGAAGGCCTGAAGCTGATGAAGAAGGGCGGCAAGTACCGCCTGTGGATCCCTTCGAACCTCGCTTACGGCGCGCCGGGCGTGCAGAGCCCCGATCCCGAGCGCGTGCCGCCCGATGCGATGCTGGTCTTCACCGTCAGCCCCGAGCGGATTCTTCCTGCCGCGGTCGTCCAGCAGATGATGATGCAGCAGATGATGCAGCAGCGCCAGCAGCAGGGCGGCGCGTCCGGTGGTCCTGCCGGTGCCGGCGGGCCGCCCCCGCAGGGCATGCCGGGACAATAGCCCTTTGCGGGACGGCGTCGTGCGTCCCGCCTGATCAGCAGCTCTCTCGTGGATTGTCGTGCGGCCGAACTCAGTTTGCGCCCGCAGTATCCAGCACCCAACGCTCGCCGCCTTCGAACCCCATCGCGCTCAATTTGCCGCTGGAATAGGCGCCGGTATCGAGCCCGATGCGGTGCGCGCGAACCTCGACATCATCGGTGATCGTGTGGCCGTGCACGATGATCTTCTCGAAGCCGTCGCGATGGTCGAGGAATTCGTGCCGGATCCAGCGCAGATCGTTTGCCTGCTGCTGCTCGAGCGGGCGGCCCGGTCGGACGCCGGCATGGACGAAGGCGAAGTCGCCGACGATGATCATGTCCTCGAAGGCGCGTAGGAAGTCGCGGTGCGATTCGGGCACGCGCTCGAGCAGCAGCGTATGGAGCTCAGGATAGTCGCAGCGCAGATATTCTTCCTCGCTGATATCGTAGCTGAGGATCGTCTCGCGCCCGCCGATACGGTTGAAGAAGGCGAGCGCCTTGAGGTCACCCGACAGTGCCTTGAGGAATACTTCCTCATGATTGCCGAGCAGGAACTGGCAGTTCCACGCGCTCGCGGCGACTTGCATCGCGCGTTCGATGACCTGGGCCGAACTGGGCCCACGATCGATCAAATCGCCCAGGAAAACGATTCGGGATTGTGCCGGACCGCGTGCGGTATCGTCAGCCTCAATCCGGACCAGCAATGCATCCAGCAGATCCACCCGACCGTGAATGTCGCCGATCGCGTAGATCCTTTGTCCTGCGGGGACCGCACCCGCTAGTGCCGGAGCGGAGGAGCGACGACGGAAAAGCTGACCGATCATTGGAAATCACGTTCGAGGGGTGAGGGAACCCTCTATTGCAAGCCGCACCTGTATCCAAGCTTTATGGCCTTTGCATCGAATCAGAGCCATGCAGCGCCTTTTCAAGCAAGGCGCTTCGGCGCGAATTGATTCAATACAAACAAAAATGGCGGCCCTTGCGGACCGCCATCTTCGTAATTCCGGATAATCCGAACAGCTTAGTTGCTGTCGGGATCGTCGTCGTTGTTGGCGAGCGCAACTGCGCCACCGATGATCGCGACGGTCGCGAGAACACCGATGATCACGGCCGGAGCCAGTTCGCTGTTCTTCTCGCTCGCGGTCGAGGCGCGCGAAAGCGACAGCTTGGAGGCCGGAGCCGCCACAACCGGGGTGGCAGCCATCGTGACGACTGCAGCCGCCGTAAGAAGCTTGGACAACATTATTCTACTCCCTCTTCGAGCTCCGGTGCTCTCGTCAGGCGACCCTATGACATAGGAGTCCGCTGACGGCAACACCTCAAAATTCAAGCCCACGACAACTTAGCGATGCCGTTGCCCGAACGCAACACTGGTCCGGTTGATCCGAACTCCTGCTCACAACTTAGACCCATGCTGCGAGCGCGCGCACTTTGATAACGCAGTGCAGCATTAGTGCCAAGGGGGTTAACGAAATGTAACGCCAAGCCCGGCCGGTCGCCAGCAGGACAGAAACTGGTAAGGGGCCTGAACCAGCGTCGATTGCGAGACCCACAGGGCCGTGGCTAAAGAGGATATGGTTCGTTCTCTCCGCTACGCCGCTCGTAACATCTGCCTGCACCTGATCGCGGCATTGGGGCTCGGTCTGCCCTCCGGCGCGCTCGCCGGAGTGGCACCGGCCGATCAGGCCCAAGTTTTCGAGGCGGTCAGAAAGGCCGATCTCGATCTCGGCCTCATCGGATTCAAGCTGGCCGTTGCCAATGCCCGGCTCTGCGACCGAACCGAGCCGGGGATCGGGTTCCAGCTCCATACGCTCGATCAATTCGACGATTCGTCGCGCGATGCGGCGCGAAAGCATTTCGGATTCGCAACGCCTGTCGCAATCGAGGGCGTGTTTCCGAACAGCCCGGCGGAGCGCGCCGGGCTCCGTGCGGACGATTCCTTGGTGCGGGTGGGAAGCGTCGATATCGCTGCGATCAGCGGAAAGAGCGGGACGACTCAGCGACTCGTCGCCAGCCAGCTCGCCATCGCGGCGCTGCCGTCGGACCAGCCGATCGCGGTCGACGTGCTCCGCGCAGGCACGCCGTTGAAGATCGTCGTCCAGCCGGTGCCGGCGTGCCGGAGCCGGTTCGAGCTCCGTCTCGCGCAGGATTACAATGCGTCGGCGGACGGGACGATGGTCCAGATCAGTGCGCGCTTCTTCGACGCCTACAGCCAAGAGCAGGTCGCTGCGGCGGTCGCGCACGAATTCTCGCACAACATCCTGCATCATCGCGATCGGCTCGAGGCGCGGGGCGTCGATTTCGGGCTGCTCTCTGGGTTCGGCGCCAATGTGAAGTATTTCCGCGAGACCGAGCTGCGCGCCGACCTGCTGTCGGTCTATCTGCTGGCCAATGCTGGCTACCCGCCGCGCGCGTCGATCGCGTTTTGGCGCAGCTTCGGGCCGAGCAAGGCGGGCGGCATCTTCCGCAGCCGCTCGCATCCGCAATGGCGCGACCGGGTCGCGACACTCGAAAGCGAGATCGCCAAGCTCGAGACGATCTCGGCGCGCCCGGCTGTCCCGGCCTGGCTGGGCGAGCGCGACCAGCCGCTCACCGGCGACTGGCAGGCGCTCATCGCCCGCCACCGCTGAGGCGGCGGATCAGCTCGCGAGCCGGAGCGCTTCGCCGCGCGGAGTGACGGGCTGGTCGGGCCAGATCCCGCGCGTGTCATAGACCTGTTTGTCGGCGCGCTCGTCGAGCGGGATCGAGCGGAACACGTCATGGTCGACGAGTACGACGAAGCCGCCGCAAGTCTCGATCGCCGCATCCAGGTCGAGCAGGGTCGCCGCGGTGCCGGCGAAGGCGGCGGGCAGCGCATCGGCATAGGGCTCTACGATCGCGACGCGGTCGCCGAAGCGGCGCGCCAGTTCGAGCGCGACCTTGAGCGCCGGGCTCTCGCGGAAATCATCGATATTGGCCTTGAAGGCGAGGCCGAGGCACGCGACGCGGATCGCGGGATCGGCCTCGATCATCGCCGCGGCGCGGGCGATGACGTGCTCGACCTTACCGTCATTCACTTCGCGCGCGGTGCGAATGAGCGGCGTTTGCTCGGGAGCGGCGCTGACGAGGAACCAGGGGTCGACCGCAATGCAATGGCCGCCGACGCCAGGGCCTGGCGACAGGATGTTGACGCGCGGATGGCGGTTGGCAAGGCGGATGACGTCCCACACGTCGACCCCCATCCGATCGGCGACCAGGGACAATTCATTGGCGAAGGCGATGTTGACGTCGCGGAAGGCGTTCTCGGCGAGCTTGGTCATCTCGGCCGCCTTGGCGGTGGTGGTGACGCAGGCGCCGCGAACGAAGCGGCGGTAGAATTGCAGTGCCTTGCGCGCGCAGCGCGGAGTCACGCCGCCGATGACGCGGTCATTGTCGATCAGCTCGACGAGGATGCGGCCGGGAAGCACGCGTTCGGGACAATAGGCGATCGCCACGTCCGCGCTGCCAACGCAGTGGCCAGGGATCTTGAGATCGGGCCTGAGCTGCGCGAGCAGTTCGGCGACCTTTTCGGTGGTGCCGACCGGCGAAGTCGATTCGAGGATCACGACGTCGCCGGGCTTTAGCACGATCGCGACGTTGGTCGCGGCCTTGAGGACATAGCCGATGTCGGGCGCGTGATCATCGTCGAACGGCGTCGGGACTGCGATGACGAAAACCTCGGCCGGCTCGATCTGCAGCGAGGCGCGCAGCTTGCCGCGCGCCACGACGCCGGAGACGAGGCCGTCGAGGTCGATCTCTTCGATATGGACGCGGCCCGAGTTGACCGTGTCGACCACCGACTGGTGGACGTCGACGCCAAGCACCTGCGCGCCGGTGCGCGCGATCACCGCGGCAGTGGGGAGGCCGATATAGCCGAGGCCGAGAACGGCGACCTTGAGCTCAGAGTCCGAAACCATGTGCGACGATCCCCGCAATCCGCTCTGCGGCATGGCCGTCGCCGAACGGATTGTGGGCGCGTGCCATGGCAGAATAGGCCTGGGGTACGTCGAGGAGGGTTGAGATTTCGGAAACGATCCGGTCGGGATCGGTGCCGACGAGCCTGGCGGTGCCCGCGGCGACGCCTTCGGGGCGCTCGGTAGTCTCGCGCATCACCAGCACCGGCTTGCCGAGTGCCGGCGCTTCCTCCTGCACTCCGCCCGAATCGCTGAGCACTATTTCCGCCATGCCCAACGCGCGGATGAAGTGCGGATAATCGAGCGGATCGATCCGGCAGATATTGGACCGGTCGCCGAGCACGCGGTCCATTACCGAGACGACGTTGGGATTGGGGTGCATCGGGAACAACACCGCGGTGTCGGGTCGCGCCGCGATCCGGGCGATGGCGTCGGCGATCCCCGCCATGCCGTCGCCGAAATTCTCGCGGCGATGCGTGGTGACGAGGACGAGGCGCTTGCCGGCGAAGCGTTCGGCGATCGCATCGAGTCCCGAGGCGAGCGATGGATCAGCATCGATCCGGGACCGCGTGGCGTGCAGCGCGTCGATGACGGTGTTGCCGGTGACATGGATCGTCGCGGGGTCGATATTCTCGCGACGCAGCGCTTCGGCGGCGGTTTCGGTGGGGGCGAAATGCTGGTCGGCGATCGGCGCAACGATCCGGCGGTTCACCTCCTCGGGCCAGGGCTGGTAGATATCGCCCGAGCGCAGCCCGGCCTCGACATGGCCGACCGGCACCTTGCGGTAATAAGCGACGAGCGCGCCGACCATCGCGGTGGCGGTGTCGCCCTGGACGAGCACGCGATCGGGCTTCTCCGCATCGAGCACTTCGCCCAGCCCGGTGAGCAAGCGGGCGGTGAGCGCGTCGAGCGACTGGCCCGGGGTCATCATGTCCAGATCGACATCGGGGACGATCCCGGCGATCCCAAGCACCTGATCGAGCAGCCCGCGATGCTGCGCCGTGACGCAGGTCCGGACGTGCATCCCGCCCTGCGCCTCGAGCGCCTGGACGACGGGGAACAGCTTGATCGCCTCGGGGCGGGTGCCGAATACGACAAGAACCTTAGGTGTCGACATGGGCGCCTGCTTAGCGTGCGAGGCTTAAGACCGATATAAGCGTGCGGCCGCCCGCTTGATCGCGCCCGTGGGACCGGGCAAGTCCCGGGCAAGGAGAGCTCGAATGATCAAGCCGCTGCGCAAGGCCGTTTTTCCGGTGGGGGGCCTCGGCACCCGTTTCCTGCCCGCGACCAAGGCGATGCCCAAGGAGATGCTGCCGGTCGTCGACCGGCCGCTGATCCAATATGCGGTCGACGAGGCGATGGAGGCGGGGATCGAGCAGATGATCTTCGTCACCGGGCGCGGCAAGAGCGCGATCGAAGACCATTTCGACATCGCCTTCGAGCTCGAGACGACCATGCGGAGCGCGGCAAGTCGCTCGACATCCTCGACGCGACGCGATTGAAGCCCGGCGCGGTTGCCTATGTCCGCCAGCAGGAGCCGATGGGGCTCGGGCATGCGGTGTGGTGCGCGCGCGATATCGTCGGTGACGAGCCCTTCGCGGTGTTGCTCGCCGACGACTTCATGGCCGGCAAGCCCGGCTGCCTCAAGCAGATGGTTGACGCTTATAATCGGGTCGGTGGCAATCTGATCTGCGCGGAAATCGTCCCCGACGACCAGACGCATCGCTATGGGATCATCACCCCGGGCACGCAGGACGGTACGCTGACCGAGGTCAAGGGGCTGGTCGAGAAGCCTTCACCGGGGACCGCGCCATCCAACCTTTCGGTCATCGGTCGCTACATCCTCCAGCCCGAAGTGATGCGCGTGCTCGAAGGGCAGAGCGCGGGGGCTGGGGGCGAGATCCAGCTGACCGATGCAATGGCGCGGATGATCGGCGACCAGCCGTTTCACGGCGTTACCTTCGCCGGCACCCGCTATGATTGCGGCGACAAGGCCGGCTTCATCCAGGCCAACATCGCAGTGGCGCTCGAGCGGGAAGACATCGCGCCGGCAGTGCGGGCGTTCATCGCAGGCCGATAAAAGCTGCGATGCGTGCAGCGAAGTTTAGAAAGTTGTGGTTCTGGCGCGGCTTCAGGCCCTTTGCGCCAGGAACGCGCCGGGATGGCGACAGCTTCGTCACATCGACGCGACACCGACGCATCTTCTAAGCCGCACCAGCGCAACGCGGCGCGACACCTACGCGACACCAACGCGTCGATCAGGCGTGGTTTGAGACCGGCGGTGCAAGACTCACGAATCAAAGAGCGGCCGGTAGGACCGGCGCACTAGCCAAGCGCGCCGAATCCTACATTGCAAGCCGGTCAGGCGGGCTGCTTAACCTGGTCGAGATAGGCGCCATAGCCCTCGGCTTCCATCCGGTCGCGGGGTACGAAGCGCAGCGACGCCGAGTTGATGCAATAGCGCAGGCCACCGCGATCGAGCGGGCCGTCATCGAAAACGTGGCCGAGATGGCTGTCGCCATTGGCCGAGCGGACCTCGGTGCGGACCATGCCATGGGTCTCGTCGCGCAGCTCGGCGACGTTGGCGGGCTCGATCGGCCTGGTGAAGCTGGGCCAGCCGCAGCCCGATTCGTACTTGTCGGTCGAGGCGAACAGCGGCTCGCCCGACACCACGTCGACATAGATGCCGGCTTCCTTGTTGTTGAGGTACTTGCCGGTGCCGGGACGTTCGGTGCCGCTCTGCTGGGTGACACGGAACTGCTCGGGCGAGAGGGCGGCCACGGCTTCGTCGGTCTTGCGATATTGGGTCATGCGGACTCCTTTCGCGCTTATGTGGGGTGCGGAGGCGCCGCTTCCAATCCATTCGGAAGCGTCTATCGGCAGGGGCATGGCGAAGAAGAAGCGTTACCTCACGGCCACGCTCCCCGACGGTTACGTCAAGACGATCGGGCCGACCGCGGCGCCGTTCACGCATTACTGGCGAATCGTCGCGCATCTGGGCGGCGGGCGCACCGAAGTGTTTTGGGGACATGTGAAGTCGCTCAAGGAAGCGACGGGAAAGAAGGCCGCCGCCGCGGATGCCGCGAAGCAGCGCGGCTGGGAGCGGTATGATTTCGAGATCGTCGAGCTCGTCGAGACCGACGGCGGCTGAGCGGGTTGCCGCGACCAGGAACGCAAAGACCGCAAGATCGGTCGAGCGGAGGCCGGCACCAGGCGGCTAGCTGGGATCGCCACAACGGATGAGGATCATGACGGCGACGCTCGACCAATATCATGCCCGGATGCTGCGGGTGCTGGATCATATCGACCAGCATCTCGACGGCGATCTGGACCTGGAGGCGGTGAGCGGCGTCGCAGCGTTTTCCAAATTCCATTTCCATCGGCAGTTCAAGGCGGTCTTCGGCGTCTCTCTCCATCGCTACGTCCAGCTGGCGCGCTTGCGGCGCGCATCGCAACGGCTGATCGGCGCGCGGGAGGAAAGCGTCACCGATATCGCGCTGAGCGCCGGGTATGAGGCGCCCGACGCCTTCGCCCGCGCTTTTCGGCAGCGATTCGACCAGTCGCCTTCGAGCTTCCGCAAGGCGCCCGTCTGGGAACCGTGGCTCGCGGCCTTCCGGCCGTTCAACTCAGCCAGGAGCAAGATCATGCCGATCCTTTTCGACCGCGACCAAGTGACGATCCGTGAGGTGGCGCCGACGCGCATTGCGATTTTCGAGCATCGCGGCGACCCCGAAACTCTCGACGCCACGATCCAGCGCTTCATCGCCTGGCGCAAGGCGGCCGGGCTGACCCCCAAGACCAGCCAGACCTTCAACATCTGGCATACCGAACGGCGCCCCGCCAATCCCGACGACTATCGCATGGACCTTTGCGTCGGGCTCGGCGCCGACCAGCCGTTCACCCCTGGAAACGAGGGCGCGAAAGAAGGCGAGATACCCGGCGGGCGTTGCGCAGTGCTGCGGGTCACCGGCGACACGCACAATCTGGAGCCCGCCGCGCTCTATCTCTACCGCGACTGGCTTCCCGCCAGCGGCGAAGAAATGCGCGATTTCCCGGTCTACTGCCAGCGCTTCCTGCTCGACGGACCGGGGCAGGGCACCGCGGCCGAGCTGTTCCTGCCCCTGCGATAGGCGGCCTTTGCGGCGGCGGCGCACACGCCTAAAGTGCCGGGATGAGGCCGGGCAGGATATTGCAATTGCTGTTGGCGCTGCTCACGCTGACACCGGCTTGCCCCGCCGCGGCACAGGCGGTGCAGACCCGCGAGCAAGCGCTGGCGCAGGATGCGGGCGAATATGCGCGGCTCTATGGCGTGCCGCAGGACGAGGCGCTGCGCCGCCTGCGCGCGCAGCATGCCAGCGTCGCCGCGACCGACGCGATCGCCGCGCGCTATCGCGACCGGCTGGCCGGCATCTCGGTGCAGCATCGGCCCGATTATCGCTATGTCGTCTATCTGACCGGCGACGCTCCGGTGGCGGAGACGCGGATCCACGCCGGGGGCATGCAGGTTCCGGTCACCTTCCGGACCGGCGCCAAGGCGAGCCGCGACCGAGTGGTCTGGGCGATCACTTATCACCAGGCGGCGATCCGCGCCGCGATGGCGAGCCCGCCCTCGATGGGGCTCGATCCGCGCACCGGCGAGCTGGTCGTCATCGTCGGCAATGCGATTGCCGCGGCCGAGGGCGGCGCCGCCGCGCTCGATGCCGAGCTCGAGAAATTGACCGGCGTGCCGGTGCAGATCCGCGTGCTCGAGCGCACCGAGCGCAATCTCGGGCTGCACGGCGGCGGGCGGCTCGACGGGATCAGCCCAGACGACGGCAAGCGCTATCGCTGCACCACCGGCTTCGCGGTGACCGACGGAACGCGCAGCGGAATCACCACCGCGGCGCACTGTCTCGACGACATGACCTATTACGATCCCGAGCGCCGGCCGACGCCGCTGACCTTTGTCGGGCAATGGGGCTGGGGCTATCACGACGTGCAAATTCATGCTGGCGTCGCGCCCGAGCGCCCGCTAATCTATTCGGACACCGCGCGGACGATCGAGCGTCCGGTCGAGGCGCAACTGGGCAAGCCGAGCACGCGCGCCGGCGACTTCGTCTGCCATCGCGGCGAGAGCAGCGGCTATAGCTGCGCCGAAGTGGAGCTGGTCGATTTCGCGCCGGCGGCGGATCTGTGCGGTGGCGCGTGCCTGCCGACCTGGGTGACGGTGGCCGGGCCGGGCTGCAAGGGCGGCGACAGCGGCGGGCCGGTGTTCAGCGGCACCACCGCGATCGGCGTGGTCAAGGGCGCGAGCTATCGCCGCGACGGATCGTGCGCCTTCTATTTCTATATGTCGCTCGATTATCTTCCGGCGCCGTGGCGGCTGGTGATGGAGGCCAAGGCCCCGCTCGCGCGGATCGAGTCGCCGAAGATGCGCTGATCGGACTGAGTTTCGGCCCTCCACGTGCTGGCGAAGCCCGGGATCTACGCGCGATAATGCGCGAGATACCAATCGACGAAACGCGCGACGCCCTCCGCCGGCGGTGTCGAGGGCTTGGTGCCGGTGAGGCGCTCGAGCAGCGCCGACGAGGCCTCGGTGGCGGGAACGTCGCCTTGCTGCATCGGCAGGAAGTTCTTGATCGCTTCGCGGCCCAGCGCTTTCTCCAGCGCGCCGATATAGTCCATCAGCGGGGTCGGCTGGCCGTTGCCGATATTGACGCTGCGGAATGGTGCTACCGGCGAGAGGCTGTCGCCTTCGACCGGCTCGCGGCCGGGGATCGCGTCGGTCAGGCGGACGATCGATTCGGCGAGGTCGTCGATATAGGTGAAGTCGCGGACCATGTTGCCGTTGTTGTAGACCTGGATCGGGCGCCCCTCGAGCATGGCCTTGGCGAACTTGAACAGCGCCATGTCGGGGCGGCCCCAGGGGCCGTAGACCGTGAAGAAGCGGAAGAAGGTCATCGGCGTGCCGAACAGGTGGCTGTAGCTGTGCCCCATCAGTTCGGTCGCCCCCTTGGTGGCGGCGTAAAGGCTGAGCGGGGTCTGGGTGCGCTGGGTCTCTTCGAACGGCATCTCGGTATTCGCGCCGTAGACCGAACTGGTCGAGGCGGCGAGGAGATGGCGGACCGGGTGGTGGCGCGCGAGTTCGAGGACGTTGTGGGTGCCGATGATGTTGGCGCCGATATAGCTGCGCGGCTCGTCGATCGAATAGCGCACGCCGGCCTGGGCGGCGAGGTGGATCACGGTGTCGGGCTTGAAGCCGGTCCAGGCAGCGCCGAACGCGTCCTGGTCCTCGATCGAGACGCGCGCGAGCGCGAATTCGGCATGGTTGCCGAGGATGTCGGTGCGCGCTTCCTTGAGCGCGACGTCGTAATAGGCCGAGAAATTGTCGACGCCGAGCACGGCATGGCCCTGCTGGAGCAATTTTTCGCAGGTGTGGAAGCCGATGAACCCGGCCGAGCCCGTGACCAATACCCGCTTGTTCGCCATATGCTCCTGCCTGTCGTCGAACCTTTGGCCCCGTCTACCCGGCAAAGGTTACCAGCGGCTCAGCACGGGCCTGTCAAGGACAGTGCGTTGCGACGGACTCGCATTGCGCCTAAACATGGATTAACGAATGCCATCGACTCAGGGAGTTACGGCCGTGCAAGAGCCGGAAATACGAGAGGATGCGGCGGATGAGTCCGCCCGCGAGACGCAGGCGATCCCCTTCGAATCCGATGTGCCCGAGCCCAGGGCCTATGCCTATGACGGCTGGTCGATGGTGCCGCTCGAACCCGTGACGGCCTGACGCCCGCCGCAGGCGGGGCAGCCGGGGTCCTTGGGCAGGGTGAGGCTGCGGAAGCGCAGCGACAAGGCGTCGACGAGCAGCAATTTGCCGGCACTGTCCTCGCCGAACGGGACGATCGCGCGGATCGTTTCCAACGCCCCGAGGCTCCCCATCACGCCGGTGAGCGCGCCGAGCACGCCCTGTTCGGCGCAGCTGACGCCCTCGCGCTCGGGATCGGCGCCGACGAAGCAGCGATAGCAGGGCTTGCCCGGCTCCCAGCCGCGGAACGTGCCGAGCTGGCCTTCGAATTCGGAGACCGCGGCGGAGACCAGCGGGATGCGGTGGCGCAGCGCGGCATCGGCGACGATCAGGCGCGTGGCGAAATTGTCGGTGCCGTCGAGCACGACGTCGCAGCCGCGAAAGTATTCGTCGACATTGCCGCCGTCGATCCGGTGCGGCCGCGTGAGCACCTCGACATGCGGATTGAGCGCGGCGACGCGATCTGCGGCGGCAGCGGCCTTGGATCGGCCGATATCGGTGGATGCGAAGAGCGTCTGGCGTTGCAGGTTGGAGAGGTCGACGCGGTCGTCGTCGACGATGGCGAGCCGGCCCACCCCCGCCGCGGCGAGATATTCGATCGCCGGCGAACCGATCCCGCCCGCGCCGATTACCAGCACGCGCGCCTTTTTGAGCCGGGCCTGTCCGCTGCCGCCGACTTCGCGCAGGACGATGTGGCGGGCGTAGCGGTCGAGCTCGGCGTCCGAGAGGCTCATCGCGTTCCGGTGGAGCCGAACCCGCCGGCGCCGCGCGCAGTCTCGTCGAGGCTGGCGACTTCAGCCAGAGTCGCGTGCTGGACGGGGGCGGGGACGAGTTGGGCGATGCGGTCGCCGCGCGCGATCGCGAAGGGCGCATCGCCGAGATTGGCAAGGATCACCTTGACCTCGCCGCGATAGTCGCTGTCGATCGTGCCCGGCGTGTTGAGGCAGGTCACGCCGTGCTTGAGCGCGAGCCCCGAGCGCGGGCGGACCTGGACCTCATAGCCCGCGGGGATCGCGATCGCGAAGCCGGTGGCGACGGCGTGGCGCTTGCCCGGATTGAGCATCAGGTCCTCGGCGGCGACGACGTCCATTCCGGCGGCACCCTGGGTCGCGTAAGCGGGAAGGGGCAGGTCGGCGCCGTGCGGCAGGCGCTGGATCTCGATACGGATCGGGGGGAGCATGTCAGGCTTTCGTTTGGAGCGCGTCGGCGATGCGTGTCGCGAGGCGGCGGGCGACTTCGGGCTTGGGCAGGCGCTCCCAGCTCTCGACGCCGTCGGCGGTGACGAGATGGACGGTGTTCGCCTCGCCGCCCATGACGTCGCCAGAAACGTCGTTGGCAACGATCCAGTCGGCGCCCTTGCGGGTGCGCTTGGCGGTGGCGTGCGCGATCACTTGCTCGGTCTCGGCGGCGAAGCCCACCACCAGCGCGGGGCGGTTCGGGCTATGGGCCAGGCGCGCGAGGATGTCGGGGTTCTCGGAGAGCGCGAGCGTGGATGGGGTCTCCCCCTTCTTGAGTTTCTGCGTCGCGGCCTCAGCGCGCCAGTCGCCGACCGCGGCGACCATCACCGCGGCGTCGGCGGGGAGCGCGGCGGCAACGGCGTCGGCCATTTGCTGCGCGGTCTCGATATCGACGCGGGTCACGCCGGCGGGGGTGGCGAGGGTGACCGGGCCGCTGACCAGGGTGACTTTCGCGCCGAGTGCGGCGAGCGCCTCGGCAATGGCATAGCCCTGCCGGCCCGAGGAGCGGTTGGCGATGTAGCGGACCGGGTCGATCGGCTCGTGGGTGGGGCCGGCGGTGACGAGGATGTGCTTGCCGGCGAGCTTCTGATCCTCCCCGGCACGGGGAGGGGGACCAGCCGCAGGCTGGTGGAGGGGGATCTCCGCGAGCGACCCCGCATGAGGCGTGCCCCCTCCGTCAGCGCTTCGCGCTGCCACCTCCCCGTGCCGGGGAGGATCAAGATTCTGGATCGCCGCGAGGATCGCTTCGGGCTCGGGCAGGCGGCCGGGGCCGTATTCGCCGCAGGCCATCGGTCCTTCGTCCGGTTCGAGCACGGTGACGCCGTCGGTACGGAGCTGGGCCACGTTGCGGCGCGTGGCGGCATGGCTCCACATGCGGACGTTCATCGCCGGCGCGGCAAGGACCGGCTTGTCGGTGGCGAGCAGCAAGGTGGTGGCGAGATCGTCGGCGAGGCCGGCAGCCATTTTGGCAAGAAGGTCGGCGGTGGCCGGTGCGACGACGACGAGATCGGCTTCGCGGCTCAGCTGGATATGGCCCATCTCGGCCTCGTCCTTGAGATCCCACAGGGTCGTATAGACCTGATTCTCGGAGAGCGCGGCGAGCGTCATCGGCGTGACGAAATGGCTGCCGCCCTCAGTGAGCACGACCTTCACCCCGATCCCGGCCTTGCGGCACAAGCGGACCAGCTCGCATGCCTTGTAGGCAGCGATGCCGCCGCCGACGATCAGCAGGATGCGCTTCATCGCGTCACTCTCGTCACGGTGATCCGAGGCCGGTCGGGCCCGGGGCGGAACAGGTCGCGCAGCCCGTCGGGGACGAAGAGCAGTCCGGTTAGGAACACCGGCGCGACCATCAGGCCCCAATAGAAGGTGTCGCTGCGCGCGAAGATGCCGATCAGCGCGGCGTAGGCGGCGAGGATGGCGAGCATCCGCAGCCCGAGCGGATCGTTCCACGCCGCCCAGCCGAACAGGGCCAGCCCGACGACCAAAGCCGCCGCCGCCATCGGCAGCAGCTGGAGCGCAGTGGCGAGACTGATCGCCTTGACGAAGAAGCCGAAGCCGAGGAGTCCGCTCCAGCCGGGCGAGGCGGGGTCGTGCGGCCCGGTCATTCCCATCACCGCATAAGCGTGCGCGGCGAGCGCGGCAGCGAACAAGGCGAGCGCGACGAGCCAGCCGATCGCCTCGCGCCGTTCGCCCTCGAGCCAGGCGAGCGCGAACATCACCAGCGCGTAGAGCGCCGCGGTCTCGCGGATCAGCATCGCGACCAGCCCGAACGCGACCGCCTCCATCCAGCGGCCCGGTCGCCGCATGCCGAGCGAGAGCGCGATCAGCAGCCCCGCCCAGATTTCGTGGAACGCGGCGAGGTCAGCCTGGAGGAACGCGAGCATCGACCCGATCAACAGCAGCAGCGCCGCGACCCGCGGCAGCGCGCGCGGCAACGCCTCGGAAAGGCGCAGGCCCCAGACCATCCCGACATAGGCGGCGAGCAGATAGAGCAGCACCGCCGGGCCCCAGGCGGGCAACGCCGCCTGCACCATTGCGAGCGAGGGCAGCCGTACGGTGAGGAACGGGCGCAGGGGATAGCCGCCGGCGCGCAGCGTGTCGGTGGCGACCGTGTAATAGTCGCCGCCGCCCTTCACGCCGGCGACGATCTTCTCATAGACCATCAGGTCGGTCTGGTCAGACTGGCTGGTTGCGGGGCCGGGGGCGATCGCGGCGGGGTCGGGCACGGTCAGCGCCGTCAGGCAGGCGAGCAGCACCAGTATCAGCGCGCCGATCGCGATGCGCGCGCGCGTCTTGCCGAGCCCGGCGAAGCGGCTGGGGGCGGCAAGCCAGAAAGACGGGGAACGCGCCATATGCCGGCGGGCACCTATACGCCCGGCGGCGGCCGTGTCGAGGGTGCGCAGCAAGTGCTTGGAAGCCAACCCACAAACCCCTAGAGAGACGCGCGATGCCCGATCGTTCCCTCGAAAAGCTGCAGCCGACCTTTGCCCGCCGCGTCATCGCGCTGGTCGCGATCGGCTTCCTCGCGCTGATCGCCGCGGGGATCGCCACCGCCTGGGTGCAGATCCGCAACCAGGACAATGCCGGCTGGGTCGAGCATACGCTCAACCTGCAGACGAAACTCGGCGCCTTTGCCAGTGCGAACGAGCGCGCCGAGACTGCGCGGCGCGGCGTGCTGCTGGGCGGCGGTCCGCTGTTTCGCCAGCGCATGGAAGAGGCAGTGGCGCAGGCCGAGGCGACGCTGCGCGAGATATCGCAGCTGACACGCGATAACCCGGTTCAACAGGAGCGCGTGCTGACGATTCACGCGCTGATGGAGCAGCAACGCATCTATCGCGAGCCGCGCATGCTCGAAGGCGCGCGGGCGGTGCGGGCCGGGCAGCTGGCCGACGATCCCGCGGTCCAGCTGATCCGCAAGATCCGGACGGTCTCCGAAGCGATGGGCGCCACCGAGCGCGAACTTCTCGCCACCCGCCAGCGCAATCAGGTCCAGACCCAGCACGTCTTCTACATCGTGCTCGCGGCGGCCGGCGCGCTGGTGATCCTCGTCGCGACGCTGACGCTGATGCTGATGCTGCGCTACACGCGTGATCTCGCTGCGTCGCGCGTCGAGCTGCGCCGGCTCAACACCGGGCTGGAGGAAATGGTCGACGAGCGCACCGGCGAGCTCCAGCGTGCCAATGCCGAGATCCAGCGCTTCGCCTACATCGTCTCGCACGACCTGCGCTCGCCCTTGGTCAACGTGATGGGCTTCACCGCCGAGCTCGATACCGCGCGCAAGACCGTCGCGGCGCATCTCGATGCGGTCGAGGCACAATCGCCCGAACTGGTCGACGAGCCGGTGCGGCTCGCGGTGCGCGAGGACCTGCCCGAGGCGATCGGCTTCATCCGAACCTCGACCCAGAAGATGGACCGGCTGATCAACGCGATCCTGCGGCTGTCGCGCGAGGGGCGGCGGACGCTTGCAGTTGAACCGGTCGATCTCGACGCGCTCGTCCAGTCGATCGTCGACAGCCTTCAGCATCGGATCAACGACGCCGGCGCCGAGATCCGGACCGAGCCGCTGCCGCGGATCACCAGCGACCGGCTCGCGGTCGAGCAGATCCTCTCCAATTTGATCGAGAACGCGCTCAAATATCTCCAGCCCGGCCGGCCGGGGATCATTCGGGTGCGCGGGCAGGACGAGCGGGACCGGGTCGTGATCGAAGTGATGGACAATGGCCGCGGCGTCGATCCGCGCGACCATGAGCGGATCTTCGACCTGTTCCGCCGATCGGGGATGCAGGACCAGCCGGGCGAGGGGATCGGGCTGGCGCATGTCCGCGCACTCGCCTATCGGCTGGGCGGATTGATCGAAGTGCGATCGGAACTTGACCGGGGTGCCACCTTCAGGCTTTCGCTGCCGCGGGTCCTGAAGCCGGGGGGAGAATGAAAATGACGAATCATCAACCCGTTAACATTGTGATGATCGAGGATGACGAAGGCCATGCCCGGCTGATCGAGAAGAATATCCGCCGCGCCGGCATCTCGAACAAGATTCATCATTTCACCGACGGCACCACTGCGCTCAATTATCTCTACGAGGCGCCCGAGGGGCCGGCGAAGAACGGCCCGGCGCTGATCCTTCTCGACCTCAATTTGCCCGATATGAGCGGCACCGACATTCTCGGTCGGATCAAGGCCGAAGGGAGCCCGCTCAAGCGGACGCCGGTGGTGGTGCTGACCACGACCGACGACAAGGTCGAGATTCAGCGCTGCTACGATCTCGGCTGCAACGTCTACATCACCAAGCCGGTCAATTACGAGAATTTCGCCGACGCGATCCGCCAGTTGGGGCTGTTCCTGTCGGTGATCCAAGTGCCCGACCTCGGGGATGCCGATTGAGCACCGCGCCCGCGCACATCCTCTATATCGACGATGACGAGGGGCTGCGCAGGCTGGCCCAGCGCGGGCTGACGCGTCGCGGCTTCACGGTGAGCCTGGCGGCGAGCGGCGCCGAGGGCGTCGAGATGGTGCGCAGCGGCGAATACGACCTGGTCGCGGTCGACCATTATATGCCGGGGCAGGACGGGCTGACGACGCTCAACGCGCTGCATGCGCTGCCCGATTGCCCGCCGGTGGTCTATGTCACCGGCTCCGAGGAGACGCGGATCGCGGTGGCGGCGCTCAAGGCGGGCGCGGTCGATTACGTGGTTAAATCGGTGGGCGACGATTTCTTCGACCTGCTCGCCAGCAGCTTCCACCAGGCGCTGGAGAAGGTGCGGCTGCGCAGCGCCAAGGAAGCGGTCGAAGAAGAGTTGCGCGCAAGCAATGCGCGGCTCGAGGCTTTGCTCGGCGAGGTCAATCACCGCGTGTCGAACAGCCTGCAACTGGTCTCGGCCTTCGTCCACATGCAGGCCTCGGTGCTGAACGATCCGGTGGCCAAGGGCGCCTTGGTCGAAACGCAGCAGCGCATCCAGGCGATCGCGCAGGTCCATCGCCGGCTCTACACGTCGGGCGACGTCGAATTTGTCTCGATGGACGATTATCTGCGCGCGCTGGTTGCCGAGCTCGAGCAGACCTGGTCGACCCCGGCATCGCCGTGCACGCTGCTGCTGACCGCCGAGCCGATCAAGCTCAAGACCGACCGGGCAGTATCGCTCGGCGTGATCGTCAACGAGCTCGTCACCAACGCGTGCAAATACGCCTATGGCCCGGCGCGCGGCGGCGAAGTGCGGATCAATCTGGCGCGCGCCGGCGACGCGCATTTCCATCTCTCGGTCGAGGATGACGGGATCGGCATGCCGAGCGACGGCAAGATCCAGGGCACCGGGCTCGGCACCAAGCTGGTCCGCGCGATGGCGAGCAGCCTGCAGGCGAAGATCGACTTCGATCCGCTGCATGCCGGGGTCCGCACGACGCTGAGCGTCCCGTACTGACCGGTTGCCGCGGGATCGCTCGACGTTAAACTGCGTTACATTGGTGAATCGAACGAGCGAGGGTTCCGGCTTGGTAGATAAGGCGAATTTGGGAGTGGCCGGGCTGGACGACATCACGTCCGGCGGTCTGGCCCGGGGACGCTTGTTCCTGCTCGAAGGTAGCCCGGGCACGGGCAAGACCACGATCGCGACGCAATTCCTCCTGGCAGGCGCAGCGGCGGGCGAACGTACGCTCTACATCACCTTGTCCGAAACCGAGGACGAACTGCGCGCCGGTGCGGAGTCGCACGGCTGGTCGCTCGACGGGATCGACGTCTTCGAACTGGTGCCGCCCGAGAGCCTGCTCGACGAGCAGCAGCAGCAGAGCCTGCTCTATTCGTCGGACCTCGAGCTCGGCGAGACGACGCGGCGGATCTTCGAGGCGTTCGAGCAGAGCAACCCGCAGCGCGTGGTGCTCGACAGCCTGTCGGAGATCCGGCTGCTCGCGCAATCTTCGCTGCGCTATCGGCGCCAGATCCTCGCGCTCAAGCATTATTTCGCGCGCAGCGGCGTGACCGTGCTGATGCTCGACGATCTGACGAGCGAGGGCAACGATCGGACGATGCACAGCGTCGCGCATGGCGTGATCCGGCTCGAGGAATTGTCACCCGAATATGGCGCCGAGCGGCGGCGGCTGCGGGTGATCAAATATCGCGGCCAGCGCTATCGCGGCGGCTATCACGACTTCCTGATCGACACCGGCGGGGTCCGCGTCTTCCCACGCCTGGTCTCGGCCGAGCATCTGACCGAATTCTCCCGCAACGTGCTGGAAAGCAGCTCGCCGGCGCTCAACGCGTTGCTGGGCGGCGGGATCGAGCGCGGGTCGAGTACGCTGATCCTGGGCCCCGCCGGCACCGGCAAGTCGCTGCTGACGCTCACCTTCCTTGCCACTGCGATCGAGCGCGGCGAGCACGCTGCAATGTTCGTGTTCGACGAAGAGCTCGGACTGTTGTTCGAGCGTGCCAAGGGCGTCGGCTTCGATCTTCAGGCGATGGTCGATTGCGGGCAGCTGCATATCGAGCAGGTCGATGCCGCACAGCTCACGCCGGGCGAGCTTTCGGAGAAGGTGCGGCGCTGCGTCGAAGAGAATGGCGCCAAGACCGTCGTGATAGACAGCCTCAACGGCTATCAGGCGGCGATGCCCGAAGAGAATGCGCTGGTGCTCCACATGCACGAGCTGCTGCAATATCTGAATCGTCAGGGCGCGTCGACCTTCCTCACGGTCGCACAGCACGGGCTGGTCGGCGACATGAAGGC
This sequence comes from Sphingomonas sp. FW306-1B-B10E, assembly GCF_058782005.1. Taxonomy (NCBI): domain Bacteria; kingdom Pseudomonadati; phylum Pseudomonadota; class Alphaproteobacteria; order Sphingomonadales; family Sphingomonadaceae; genus Sphingomonas; species Sphingomonas sp. FW306-1B-B10E. Next base: position 2,063 of record NZ_JBYSXG010000011.1, on the reverse strand, counting down.
GCCGGTCGACGTGACCTATCTCGCCGACACGGTGATCCTGCTGCGCTATTTCGAGGCGCTGGGCCGGGTGCGTCGCGCGATCTCGGTGATCAAGAAGCGCACCAGCGCGCACGAAGATACGATCCGCGAATATCGCATCGACACGCGCGGGATCACGCTCGGCGAGCCGCTGATGGGGTTCCAGGGCGTGCTGCGCGGCGTTCCGACGCTGATCGGCGACGCCAACAAGCTGCTCGAGGCGGACCCGGCTTGAGCTGGGCCCATTCCGAACGCGGGCTGATCCTCGCGCCGCAAGGCCGGGATGCGCCGGTTGCGCAGGCGATGCTCGCCGAAGCCGGGCTGGGCGGGATCGTCGTGCCGTCGTTGCGCGATCTGGTGGCGATGCTGACCGAGGGCGCCGGCTTCGCGCTGGTGACGGAGGAGGCGCTGGCCGGCGCCGACCTCAACGCGCTGTCGGAATGGATCAACGACCAGCCCGAATGGTCGGACTTCCCCTTCGTCCTGCTCACCCAGCGCGGCGGCGGGCTCGAGCGCAATCCCGCGGCGGCGCGCTATCTCCAGCTGCTGGGCAACGTCACCTTCCTCGAACGGCCGTTCCACCCGACGACCCTGGTCAGCTTCGCAAGCGCGGCGATCCGTGCGCGATGCCGGCAATATGAGGCGCGCGCGCGGCTGGAGGAGCTTCACCAGCTCGCCACCAGCCTGGAGCAGCGCGTCGAGGAGCGCACCGCCGAGCATCGTGCGGCGGTGGCGCAGCTCCACGAGGCGCAGAAGCTCGAGACTTTGGGCCAGCTAACCGGCGGGGTGGCGCACGACTTCAACAATTTGCTGACCCCGATCATGGGGGCTCTCGACATGCTCCAGCGCAAATATGCCGACAGCGACGCCCGCTCGGCGCGGCTGATCGACAATGCCCTGCTCTCCGCCGAGCGCGCCAAGACCCTGGTCCAGCGGCTGCTCGGCTTCGCGCGGCGCCAGACGCTGGAAACCAAGGCAGTCGACCTCGGCGAATTGATTGACGGGATGCGCGACCTGATCGCGAGCTCGATCGGACCCGAGATCGACTTGCGCATCCGCCACGACGCCGACCTTCCCGCGGCGATTGCCGACCCCAACCAGCTCGAGCTTGCGATCCTCAACCTGTGCGTCAATGCGCGCGACGCGATGAACGGCAATGGCGCGCTGACGATCCTGGTCGATCAATTGGCGTTCGGTCCGGGATCGCAGCCGCGGCTGACGCCCGGGCTCTATGTGCGGCTGTCGGTGATCGACACCGGCTGCGGGATGGACGCCGATACGCTCGCGCGTGCGGTCGAGCCGTTCTATTCGACCAAGGAGACCGGGCGAGGCACCGGCCTCGGGCTGTCGATGGTCCACGGCCTGGCGGGGCAGCTGGGCGGCGGCTTCGCACTTTCGAGCGAGCCGGGACGCGGCACCCGCGCCGACCTCTATCTGCGCGTCGCCGAGGGTGGCGTGGCGAGCAACGCGGCCGACCGGCGACGCGCGCCACTTCTTGCCAAGGGCCGCTCGCTCTTGGTGCTGCTCGTCGACGACGAGGAGCTTGTGCGCGTCGGCACCGCCGAGATGATCCGCGACCTCGGGCACGAAGTGACGCATGCCAGTGGCGGGGCGGAGGCGCTGGCGCGGCTCGACGCGGGGCTGCGGCCCGACGTGGTGGTCACCGACTATAAGATGCCACGGATGGATGGCGCCGAACTTGCCAAGCGCGTTCGTGAAACGCTCGAGGACGTGCCGATCCTGCTGATCACCGGTTATACCGGGACGACCGAGAACACGCATGACCTGCCGCGCCTGTCCAAGCCGTTCGGCCAGGCCGAAATCGCCGCGGCGCTGGCGGCCTTGGTCGAGCCCGACGATAAGGTGGTGCGGCTGTCGGGGCGGCGACGGCCTTAGGAATTCCCCTCCCTGTAAGGGAGGGGTTAGGGGTGGGTAGCGTCGGGCAGGCTCGATGCCCTGTCCGACGCTTCGATGCCAGGCAATGAGTCTTCTGGGCGCGCAGACGCGCGCACCCACCCCCAGCCCCGCCCTTTCAGGGAGGGGAG